>JBKQMI010000205.1:0-2676 GCA_052146775.1 Methylocella sp.
GAGCCGGAGGTCGTCACCGCATCGGCGGGGACAGGCCCAACGAGTCCGTCGTCCTTGCGCAGGGTCTCGATATCGCCCTTGACGCGGTCGACCAGCTTGGCCGAGGTCGGCCCGAGGTTCGAGCCGGACGAATTATCGGCGTTATAGGGCGCGTCGATCGTCTTGGTCGCATCGTTCGGATCGGTTGCGCTCGTCGCCGACGGGCGGCTGTGGAAGTAGATGCCCTTGGTGAAATTCTGCCCGATGAGGCTTGATCCGACGACGACGTCGCCGTTTTTGACGAGGCTCCCGTTCGCGGGCCCGGGCAGGGCGGCCGCGATGCCGAGCAGCGCGAAGGGATAGGCGAGCCCGGTCAGCAGCGTGAACAGCGCGAGCAGGACGAGGGCGGGGCGCAAATGCTGCAACATGATGATGCGTCTCCTTAGACTTGTCTTGTTGTTTCCACGCATGATCTCATCCGAAAAGTCTGCAACTTTCCGGGATCATGCTCTAAACGAGGTGCGTCGCGGCGACGATGAGATCGATCGCCTTGATGCCGATGAACGGCGCGATGAGGCCGCCGACGCCATAGACGAGGAGGTTGCGGCGAAGCAGGGCGGCGGCGCCGATCGGCTTGTATTCGACGCCCTTCAGCGCCAGCGGAATGAGCGCGACGATGATCAGCGCGTTGAAGATTATCGCCGAGAGGATCGCCGATTTTGGCGAGGCGAGATGCATGATGTTGAGCGCGCTGAGCTCCGGATAGGTCGCGAGGAACAGCGCCGGCAGAATGGCGAAATATTTGGCGACGTCGTTCGCGATCGAAAATGTGGTCAGCGATCCGCGCGTCATCAAAAGCTGCTTGCCGATGCCGACGATCTCGATCAGCTTGGTCGGATTGCTGTCGAGATCGACCATGTTGCCCGCCTCATGCGCGGCCTGCGTGCCGGTCTGCATGGCGACGCCGACATCGGCCTGGGCGAGCGCCGGCGCGTCATTGGCGCCGTCGCCGCACATGGCGATCAGCCGGCCGCCGGTCTGCTCCTTGCGGATATAGGCGAGCTTGTCCTCGGGCGTCGCCTCCGCGATGAAGTCGTCGACGCCGGCCTCGGAGGCGATGGCCGCGGCGGTGATGGGATTGTCGCCCGTCACCATCACGGTCCGGATGCCCATCGAGCGCAGCTCCGCGAAACGCTCCTTGATGTCCGGCTTGACGACGTCCTTCAGATGGATGACGCCGAGCAGGACGCCATTCTCGCTGACGCCGAGCGGGGTGCCGCCCGAGCGCGCGATCTGGTCGACGGCCTGGCGGAAGGCGAGCGGGGCGGCTTCGGCCTTCAGTCCCGCGAGTTTCAAAATCGCGTCGACAGCGCCTTTGCGGACAGAACGGCCCTCAAGATCGATTCCGGACAGACGCGTCTGCGCCGAGAAGGGGATGACTTTCGCCGCGGTGGCGGCGAGGTCCGGCTCCTTGGCGCCGTAATCGGCCTTGGCAAGCGCCACGATCGAGCGGCCTTCGGGAGTCTCGTCGGCGAGGCTCGCGAGCAGGACGGCTTCCGCCATGCGCTGTTCGCCGATCCCGGGGACGACGAAAAACTCCGTCGCCATGCGGTTGCCGTAAGTGATGGTGCCGGTCTTGTCGAGCAGCAGCGTATCGACGTCGCCCGCCGCCTCGACCGCGCGGCCGGAGGTCGCGATGACGTTGAAGCGGATCAGCCGGTCCATGCCGGCGATGCCGATCGCCGACAGGAGGCCGCCGATCGTCGTCGGAATCAGCGTGACGAGCAGCGCCACCAGCACGACGACGGAGAGCGCCGTCGCCGAATAATTGGCGAGGCCCCAGAGCGCGACGACTGTGATGAGGAAGATGAGGGTCAGGCCCGAAAGCAGGATCGAGAGCGCAAGTTCGTTCGGCGTTTTCTGGCGCTCCGCGCCTTCGACCAGCGCGATCATGCGGTCGATGAAGGACGATCCCGGCTCGCTCGTGATTTTCACCTTGATCCAGTCCGAGAGCACCATGGTGCCGCCGGTCACGGCGCAGCGGTCGCCGCCGGATTCGCGGATGACCGGCGCCGATTCGCCGGTGATGGCGCTTTCGTTGACCGATGCAAGCCCTTCGACGATGTCGCCATCGCCGGGGATGAGTTCGCCCGCTTCGACGACGACGATGTCGCCGCGTTTCAATTGCGTCGCGGGAACCGTCTTGAACGAGCCGATCGGCGCGTCGACCGACGCCAGTTTTTTGGCGACGAGATCCGACTTGGTCCGCCTGAGGCTCTCGGCCTGCGCCTTGCCGCGGCCTTCGGCCACGGCTTCGGCGAAGGTCGCGAAGAGGACGGTGAACCACAGCCAGGCGGCGATCTGGCCGGAGAACCCCGCCTCGCCTGTGTTGCCGACGAGATCCCTTACCCACAAAACCGTGACCAGCGCCGCCACGACTTCGGTGACGAAGATTACGGGGTTGCGCAGCAATTGGCGCGGATCGAGCTTGATGAAGGCGTCTTTCAGCGCAGCAGTGAGGAGCGGCGCATTGAACAAAGACGTTGCTTTGGCTTTGCTGGACATGACGAATTCCTTTAGCAATTCCTTAGATCATGAGCGGGATGCGGGCGGAAAAGCGCGCACGCTTTTCCCAATCCCGCTCTAGAAAGTCTTGCCGGCGAGCATCAGGAAATGTTCGACGATTGGGCCGAGCGC
>JBKQMI010000206.1:0-6597 GCA_052146775.1 Methylocella sp.
AGGAAGTTCGACAGCGCGTTCGGGTTCTCGAAAGGATGCGCTGAATTGACGTTGAGGAAGCCGCCGCCATTGGTGCCAAGCTCCTTGATCGCCTCCTGGCTCGCCATCGGACCCATCGCCAGCGTCTGCTTGACGCCTTCGAGCGTCGTCGCGTCGACCGCTCCGGTGAGCGTTTGCGGCACGCCGAGCGCGAGCAAGCAAAGAGCGACGATGATCGCCAGCGGCAGCAGCACGTAGAGCGTCGTGCGGGTGAGATCGACCCAAAAATTGCCGAGCGTCGCGACGCCGGACCGGGCGAAGGCGCGGGTGAAGGCGAGCGCGAGGGCGATGCCTGTCGCGGCGGAGAGGAAGTTATGAACTGTGAGCCCGACCATCTGACTGAAGTTGCTCATGGTGGTCTCGCCGCCGTAAGCCTGCCAGTTGGTGTTGGTGAGGAAGCTCACCGCCGTGTTGAAGGAGAGATCGGGGCTGAGGTTGTCGAAGCCTTGCGGATTGAATGGCAAATAGGCTTGCAGCCGCAGGATGGCGTAGAGCGAGAGGAAGCCCGCCGCGCTGAAAATCAGCATCGCCAATGTGTAGGCGAGCCATCCTTGCTCCCGCGCCGGATCGACGTCGGCCGCTTTGTAGAAGCCGCCTTCGAGCGGAGCGAGCACGGGAGAGAGAAACGTCCTTTCGCCGGAGAAGACGCTGGTCATGTAGGACGCGAGCGGCTTCAGCAAGATGAGCAGAACCGCAAAAAGAAGGCCGATCTGAAGCCAGCCGTTGAGGGACATGTGAAAACTCCGGAAAATGCGGAAGCGCCATGCGCCAGGCGCGGAAATGGCTGGCGGTTTAGAAGCGCTCGGGCTTCAAGAGCGTGATGAGGAGAAAGACGCCGAGCGCGACGGCGACGGCGAGGCCAAGGAGCGGCTCGAACATGCGGCCCTCCCTCAGATGTTCTTGAGCGCGGCGGCGTAGGCGCAAAGCAGGCCGATAAGGCCAAGGCCCAGCGCCACAAAGGCGAGATCGTACATAAAAGCCTCCTTGTGAGTCTTGAAGCGTCTATGAGGCCGATCGACCTCAAGGTTCGATAGGGAAGTTGGGCGGCCGATATAATGATCGCGTAAAGACCGGACCCTTGCGGTCCGAAGCGAGTCTGAGATCAACGATTGAAGACCGACCTATCCCGCATTTGGAGACAGGCGGCCATATTTCACTTCAGTAGAGCGAGATCTTCAGTCTGATCCTCGCTGGCTCGCCGGCTGTTGTCTTTGCGGCAAATCAAACCGAGATGCTATCGAGTCAACCGGCGCCTCGATTCCATCATCGCGATCGACCCCGGTGAATCGTGTGTTCACGCGGCTCCAGATCCGAACGAAATCAAGACGCAAGGAAACTCTGGCCGCTCCGGACATAAGCCGCAAGGCCAATGGCGAGATGATCGAACAACAGGCGAACCCTCACTGTCGATTTCAAATCTTCATGCATGGCGAGCCAGACCTCCAGCGTGAACTGAACCGCCTTCGGGAGGACAGGCGCAAGCTCCGGCGTTCGCGCCGCAAGATTGGCGTGACATCCGCCGATGCCGACGCCCGCCCGCAGCGCTGCGAGCTGGGCGAGATCGCTGTCGCAACGAAAGCCGAAGTTTTCTCGCGTGATTTCGACGGGCAGCGGACCGACGGAGCGGAAGGAACGGTCATCCCTGTCGAAGCCGATGAGGCGATGCGTTTCGATGTCGGCGATGGATCTCGGCGTCCCGAATTTCGCCAGATAATCCTTGTGCGCAAAGAGCCCGAGCCTCACCTCTCCGATGCGGCGCGCGACAAGCGCGTTCTGGGTCGGACGCACCATGCGGACGGCGATGTCGGCCTCGCGTCGCAGCAGATCCTCGTTCCGGTTCGTCAGCGCGAGTTCGAGTTCGATGCCCGGATGCGCGCGCCGGAAGTCGGCGAGGATCTTCGGCAGGACTTCGGCGCCCATCACCTCGCTCGCGGTCACGCGCACGACGCCATGCTCGGCGCCTGCTTCGCCGGACGCCGCGCGGGCGAGGGCGGCCGCGGCGGCGGCCATCGCCTCCGCGTGCGGCATGAGGGCCAGCGCCGCCTCCGTCGGGATCAGGCCGCGCGGCGAACGCGAGAAAAGCGACAACTGAAGCGCGGCTTCGAGCGCGTCGATATGCCGGCCGACGGTCGGCTGGCTGATAGCGAGGCGCCGCGCGGCGCCGGAGAGGCTGGCCTCGCGCGCGACCTCCAGAAAGGTTCGATAAAGCTCCCAGCCGGGTTCGCGCGCAGTCATGCATAAACGTATATCTGACAGACATAGATATGCAATTACATCTGGATTGAGGCGCCGGCATATTCAAGCGCGACAACACGCGCACAGGAGCCCGCCATGAACCCGATCGATCCGCCATGCGGAACGCAGAAAACGGCCCTCGTCATCGGCGCCGCGGGCGGCGTAGGCGGCGAAGTCGCGCATGCCTTGATCGCGCATGGATGGCGGGTGCGGGGCCTTGCGCGCCGTCCTGAAGATGCGAAGCGCCGGGCCGCCTGGGTCGGCGCCGTCGAATGGGTGGCGGGCGATGCGATGAACGAGGCCGACGTAACGGCGGCGGCGTCGGGAGCGTCGGTGATCTTCCACGGCGCCAATCCGCCCATGTACAGGAACTGGCGCGGCCTCGCGATTCCGATGCTGAGGAACGCCATCGCGGCGGCGCGCATGAGCGGGGCGAGGCTGATCTTTCCGGGCAATGTCTATAATTTTGGGCCTGACGCGGGGGCCTTCGTCGCCGAGACCGCGCCCCAGCGTCCGTTGACGCGGAAGGGCGCCGTCCGGGTGGAGATGGAGGCGATGCTGGAGGCCGCGGCGAAGGACGGCGTCCGCTCGCTCATCCTGCGCTCCGGCGACTATTTCGGCCCGCATCAGCCGAACTCCTGGTTTAGAGACGCGATGGTGAAGCCTGGAGCGCCTTTGCGTTCGGTGACTTATCCCGGCGAACGCGAGGTGGGTCACGCCTTCGCCTATCTGCCGGACGTTGCGGAAACGGTTGCGCGGCTGGCGGCGATCGAGGCCGCGCTTCCGGCCTTCGAGGTCATGCACTTCGACGGTCATTGGCTCCCGCGCGGCGTTGAAATCGCCGAGGCCGTCCGCCGGGTGTGCGGGCGGCCGGATCTGCCGATCCACCGCTTTCCGTGGGCCTTGCTCTACATCGGCGCGCTGTTCTCGACATTCTTCAGGGAAGCGCTTGAGATGCGCTATCTGTGGCGCATTCCGCTTCGCCTCGATCATGCGAGGCTCGCATCGCTGATCGGAGCGGAGCCGCATACGCCACTCGACGCGGCGCTGCGCCGGACCTTGACGGAGCTGGGTTGCCTGCCGGATGCGCCGCCTTTGGCGCCGGGCGGCGTAGCAGATGGCCGCGCGGCGGCGTGATCGGCCGCGAGGCGTTCGGACGCGGGCGTCGCGAGACTCCGGTCGTCTTGCGACATGCGTCTTCGCCTCCGCAGTTGGATTTTACCTCGAGATGTGGGATTGAAACCGCATTCGAGCGCGCGCGGCCGGGCTGTTTGAGCCGGATTCACGATTAGCCAGCGCCCGCTTTCTTTGTGCTTGGCATAGGGATCGAGGACCGCGCGATGGCTTCGTTCAACAACTCTCCGGCGCGGCGGCGCGCAATCGCCTGTGCGCTGCTGCTTTCGCCGACCCTCGCCCTGCTGCTCGCCGGGTGCGAGGAGGAGACGCAGGCGAGAGCGCCCGAGCCGCGCCCGGTCCGAACCGTCACCGTCGAGCAAAGCGAAGTCGGCGAAACAATTGTCCTTACCGGGCAGATTCAGGCCGAAAACGAGGCGGCTCTCGCCTTTCGCATCGGCGGGCGCATCATCGAAAGACTGGCCGGCGTCGGCGACCATGTCGAGCCCGACGAGGTGCTGGCCAAACTCGACCCGCAGGACGAATTGAACGCTCTTCGGTCGGCGAAGGCCGCTCTCTCCGCCGCCGAGGGGCAGTTGGTCGAAGCGCGCAACAACTTCGATCGCCAGAGCCAGCTGATGGACCGGGGATTTACGACGAGGGTGCTGTTTGATCAGGCCCAGCAGGCCCGGCGCACGGCGCAGTCGCGGGTGGATGACGCCGAGGCGCAGTTGCGGATCGCCGAGGACCGGGTGAGCTTCACGCAGCTCAGAGCCAATGTGGCCGGCACGATCACGGCGCGATCGGCTGAAGCCGGCGAAGTCGTGCAGCCAGGACAGACGATCTTCCAGGTCGCTCGAATCGATGGACGCGACGCCGTCTTCGACGTTCCCGCCCAAGTGATCCGCGCGGCGCCGCCGAACCCTGTGATCGCCGTGACTCTCACTGACGATGCGTCGGTGACGGCTGAAGGGCGCGTGCGCCAGGTCGATCCGCAGGCCGATCCCGTCACGCGCACCTTCCGGGTGAGGGTCGGCCTCATCGATCCGCCCGCCGCCATGCGCCTTGGCGCGACGGTGACGGGACGCATGCAACAGGAGGCGACGCCGGGCATGTCGATTCCGGCAAGCGCCCTGACCAGCAGCAACAGCCAGCCGGCGGTCTGGATCGTCGATCCGTCAAGCCTCACCGTGTCGCTGCGCAATATCGAAGTGCAGCGCTTCGATCCCGCCGCAGTGGCGGTTTCGCACGGGCTCGCCAATGGCGACATCGTGGTGACGGCCGGCGTTCAGGCGCTGCATCCGGGTCAGAAGGTCCGGCTGTTAGGGGCGTCTTCGTGACCGGCCTCAATCTTTCCGAATGGGCGCTGAAGCATCGCTCCTTCGTCATCTTCATCATGATCGCCGTGACGGTCGGCGGCCTCGCTTCCTACTTCCGGCTTGGCCGCGCCGAGGATCCGCCCTTCACCTTCCGGACGATGATCGTGCAGGCCTCATGGCCCGGCGCCACGATGGACGAAACGCTGAAGCAGGTGACCGAACGCATCGAGCGCAAGCTGCAGGAGACCAAAGGCCTCGATTATCTGCGCAGCTACACGAAGCCCGGCCTCACCACCATCTTCGTCAATCTGAAAGGATCGACGAAAGCCGCCGAGGTGGCCGACATCTGGTATCAGGTGCGCAAGAACGTCGGCGACATCCGCCACACGCTGCCGGCTGGCGTCATCGGACCCGCCTTCAACGACGACTTCGGCGACACCTTTGGATTGATTTACGGATTCACCGCGGATGGCTTCACCCATCGCGAGCTGCGCGATTATGTCGAGGACATCCGCTCCCGCCTGCTACAGGTCCCGGACGTCTCGACGATCGAACTGCTTGGCGCGCAGGACGAACAGATCTTCGTCGAGTTTTCGACGCAGCAGCTCGCCGGACTTGGCATCGACCGCGCGGCCCTGATCGCCGCCTTGCAGGCGCAGAACGCGGTCAGTCCGTCGGGCTCGCTTCAGACCGGCGACGAGAAGCTTTCGCTGCGGGTGTCCGGCGCCTTCGGCTCTGAACAAGACATTCTTAACGTCAACTTCCTGTCGAACGGGCGGCTGATCCGGCTGCGCGACATCGCTGAGGTGCGCCGCGCCCTTTCCGATCCGCCGCAGCCGATGTTTCGCGTCAACGGCAAGCCGGCGATCGGCCTCGCCATCGCCATGCGCGAGGGCGGCGACATTCTGGCGCTTGGCCGCAATGTGACGAAGGCGATCGACGCGAGCATCGCCAATCTGCCCCTCGGCATCGATGCGACGCTTGTGTCCGATCAGCCGGTGGTGGTCAGGACCGCCATCAGCGAATTCACCGAATCGCTGTGGCAGGCGATCGCCATCATCATGGCGGTCAGCATCATCAGTCTCGGCTTTCGGCCCGGCGCAGTCGTCGCGTTGTCGATTCCGCTGACCATGGCGATCGTGTTCCCGATCATGGAATTTCTTTCCATCGATCTGCAGCGCATTTCTCTTGGCGCGCTCATCATCGCCCTCGGCCTTCTCGTCGACGACGCCATGACGACTGTCGACGTCATGACGTCCCGTCTCGCCGCGGGCGACAGCAAGGATCGGGCGGCGTCCTACGCCTACAAGACGCTGGCGCTGCCGATGCTGACCGGCACATTCGTCACCATCGCCGGCTTCGTTCCGATCGGCTTCGCGCGCAGCGCCGCCGGCGAATACACCTTTTCGATTTTCGCCGTCGTGACCATCGCGCTGATCGTATCCTGGTTCGTCGCGGTGCTCTTCGCGCCGCTGCTCGGCGTCGCGCTGCTCAAGAAGCCCGCGACGGACGCGCCGCAAAAACCGAGCGTGATCATGCGCGGCTTCCGCGCCATTCTCGTCGGCGCGATGCGGATGCGCTGGCTCACCATCACTGTCACGCTCGGCTGTTTCGCCGCCGCGCTGCTGGCGCTTCCCCTTGTGCCGAGACAGTTTTTTCCGGCCTCCGACCGGCCGGAACTCGTCGTCGACCTGACCTTGCCGCAAAACGCGTCGATCTTCGCCAGCGACGAGGCCGCGGCCAAACTCGACTCCATGCTGAAGAACGATCCCGACGTCGCGAGCTGGAGCAGCTATGTCGGGCGCGGCGCCATCCGTTTCTATCTCCCGCTCGACGTGCAGCTCGCCAACGATTTCTTCTCGCAGGCGGTGGTGATCGCGAGGGACGTGCC
>JBKQMI010000207.1:0-2701 GCA_052146775.1 Methylocella sp.
CTCGGTTTCAAGCAGCCCGGCGACACCGTCAACATCGAGAACGACATGCTGGTTAAGTATGTCGAGAAGATTCTCGCGATACGCGCGACGCCGGCGCTCGCGTCGTGAACAGCGAAAAGTGAGAAAGTGAAAAAAGCATGAGCCTGATGCAGATACCGCGCAAGATCGAGTACGCGCTGCGAGCGATGATCTATCTCGCTGATCATCCGTCGGGCGTCGCGCGCGGCACCGAAATCGCAAGCCGAGAGCACATCCCGAAATACTATCTCGAAAAGGTGGTTCGCGATCTGATGCGCCGCGGCCTCGTCCGCGCGCGCCGCGGTCCCGGCGGCGGTTATCAACTTGCCCGCAACGCCGACGCCGTCACGTTTCGCGATATTATCGAAGCCGTCGAGGGCCCCATCAAGCTCAATCTATGCACCGACGGCAGCAGCTCATGCGCTCTGCAGCCGACCTGCCGCATGTATCGCGTTTGGGAAAAGGGCCAGCGCGTGTTGCTCGAAGTTTTCTCCGATACCTCGCTCGCCGAAATAGCCGCGACGCGTCCGTCGCCGGCCGTGCGTTCCCCCGCCGAAGTCGCGTCGAGAGCGATATCGCCGGCCAAGTCTCAGCCCGCGTAGCCGAATTGAAGAACCTCCCGACGCTGGCCCCGCGAACCTTGTGCCCGTGAACGATTTCGGAGCTATCGGTCTCGGCGACTTCGTCGGCAAACCACGGCGGGGCGCCCCGGTCTTCAGCGAGAAGACCTTCTATCTCGAGGAATTCTATGGCAAGAGCCTGCTCTTCGCGCTGATTCCTCCCGCCGGACAGCGGATTTCCGACTTCGATTCTCTCGTTCTGACGCTGCGCGAATTGCGCCGCAATCAAACCCGATGCGTCGTCATCGTTTCGCCGAGCGCGCTTCCCAAGCTGATGCGCCGGCTCGGGCGCCTCGCCCCCAAGGAACCGCCCCCGGTCTTCAATCCATCCGACGGACTTCGCTCGCGCCCGTATCCACCGGATTCCGCCGTCGCCGAGATCTGGGCGCGATTGCGCGCCGGATCGATCGTCGTCGCCTCGATGAGCCGTGACGACGCCGACGATCTCACCGTCTTCGCGCGCGAGCTTGCCAGCCGCCTTCGCGTCTTCAAGCTCCTGATGCTTGATCGGCGCGGCGGCTTGATCGACAAGGACGGCCGCCGGCTCTCGTTCGTCGAGGAACATCGCATCCGCGCCACTATGCGCAACCTCCGCTCACGCGCTCGCAGAGCCATCGTACGCGCCGCCCATGACGCCCTCGAAGACGGCGTCGGTTCCGTCAACCTGGTCGCGCCGGCCGACGTTTACGAGGAACTCTTCAGCTTCATCGGCGCCGGAACGCTGTTCACCGAGATGCAGTACGGCTTCGTCCGCCCCGTTTCGATCGACGACTTCGAAGAAGTTGAAGCACTCATCGTCCGCGGCCAGACCGAAGGCTCCCTGCTGCCCCGCACTCCCGAACAGATCGCGAAAATCCTGCCCTCATGCTTCGGCTACCGAATCGGCGACGAACACCTCGCTGGAATCTGCTCGCTGCTGACCGAGCCGTACCGCCGCGACCGCGCCGGCGAAATCACAGCGATGTACACCTTGACGCGCTTCCAGGGCGAGGGCGTCGCCGCCGTGCTGGTCCGCGAAATTCTCAAGGAAGCCCGGGCTCGCCGCCTCAAATACGTTTTCGCCTGCACCAATGAGGATCGTGTCGCCGGCTTCTTCTCCCGCCTCGGCTTCAAGCGCGTGAATGCTCGCGGCGTTTCCGCGGCCAAGTGGCGCGGCTACGATTCCTCGCGCATCAAGAGCCTTAGTATATTCCGCGCCGAGCTCGACTGACTATTCGATGCCGTGATTAGCTATTATATATTGATTAGCTACTATATCTCCGCGTCGAGGCCGATGGCCTTCGCATGAACCTGAAATCTGCCGCCGCGATCGCCGCGATCGCTATCCTCACCGCCGTCCTGACGCTTCATCGGCTCGGCGCCGGCGACGTCTGCACCGGCAACGAGGCGGTCGAAGGCGTGTTCCTCCAGCAGATGGTCGAGCACGGCCAGCTCCTGTTCCCGGTCGAGAACGGCATCGTCGCGATGTACAAGCCTCCACTGTTCCATTGGACCGCGGTCGCAATCGATCGCCTCGCCGGAATCCGCAAAGTGACCGCCGCCAACCTCCGCCTCCCATCCGCACTTTACGCGGTTGCCGGCGCGGTTCTCACGATGCTGTTCGCGCTCGAATTGCTCGGCATCGACGCCGCCGTCCTCGCCGGCCTCGCCCTCGCCGGCTCCTATCAGTACGTCAGCCAGGGCCGCTACGGCCGCGTCGACATGACGCTGTGCTTCTTCGAGTCACTCGCCCTGTTCGCATTCCTGCGGTGGATGCCCCGCGACGCGGCCTCTTCCGGCCCCGCCGCGCGCTTGGAATCCAGCCTGCCCGCGCTCTATCTGATGGCGGCTGCGATCGGCCTCGGCGTGCTCGCCAAGGGCCCGGTCGGAGCAATTCTTCCCGGCGTTTCGATCGTAATATTCATGATCGCCGAGCGCCGTGGACGCCAAATCCTGACGATGCTCGATCCCGGCGCGATCATCCTCGGCGCCGCGATCGCTTCGAGCTGGTATCTCGCATGTTACTTCGGCGGACGCTTCGCCTTCCTCAATCGTCAGCTCGACACCGAAAATGTCGGCCGCTT
>JBKQMI010000208.1:0-24604 GCA_052146775.1 Methylocella sp.
CCTCATTGTCCAAGGCGCCGCCGTCGACAATGCGCACCCGCGCCAATTTCTCGTGAAGGGCGCGTGGGTCGGGCGCGAGTTCGCGGTCGGGACCAAGCGGCAGTCCGCCGATGAAATCCGGCGCCGCGATGGCGGGCTGTGTTGCGGTACAAATCACGATGGAAGCTCGATAATTGAGCGCGAGCTCGTTGAGCGCTGCGACGCAGGGGCGCAGCACCGCGAGCGGAATGGTCTGCGCCTCATCGAGAATAATCACCGATCGCGCGAGATTATGCAGTCGGCGGCAGCGCGAAGGCCGATGGGAATGCAAGCTTTCGAACAGCTGGACATTGGTGGTGACAACAATGGGCGCCGCCCAATCCTCCATGGCGAGCCGCAGTTTGTCCCGGCTTTCGCGACTCCCGAGCCTATCTTCGTCAATCGAGGAATGGTGTTCGAGGACGACGTCCTCGCCGAGCGCTTCCTTGAAGATCGCCGCCGTTTGGTCGATGACCGATGTGAAGGGAATGGCGTAAATGATCCGCTCAAGCCCATGGCGCCTGGCGTGATCGAGCGCGAAGGCGAGCGAGGCGAGCGTCTTGCCGCCGCCTGTCGGGACATTGAGCGAAAAGACGCCGGCGTCGGCGTTGGCGCCTTCCCTGACATGGTGGAAAATCTCGGAACGCAGTCGGTTGACGGGAGAGTCTGGCGCGGCGCGACTCTTCTTGTCCATATAGAGATCAAAGAGTGCGATCAGCTCGTCGATGATATTCGGCAATTGCGGCCAGTCACGATCGACCGGTTTGTTTTCGGCTTTGGCGTAAAAGGCTTCAGTGTCGCGAAAGTCCGCATCGACCAGGCAGGAGAAGATCATCCGGCCAAGAAAACCGAATTGATAGTGCAGGACGTCCTTTCGCCATTGGAAGGTTGGAGGTTGCAACGGCGTGCCGCCTGACGCGATTTCGTTCTGCCATTGGGAATCGATAGGCTCAAGAGCCTGTTTCAGGCGTTCGTCGAGGTCGCCGAGACTATCGGGTAGGCCAGCGTGATGCCCCGCGATGCAATGGGCGACCAACTGAGCCATGACAGACGATTCAGGCCTTTGCCCAATGGCTTTCAGGATTTCGGAGGCGCCAGCTGTCGAATGATCAACGCGCTCGCCGCCGCGCAGGCGGATCTGAAAGCCTTGGGTGTATTTTCCAAGGTCGTGCAGAAGGCCGGAGCGCGCGGCGGCGACTTCAGTCCCGAATTTTTCTCCGCGGGATCCGGCAAGCTCGCTAACTGCAATCAGGTGATCACTGAGCAGTTGCCAAAAAGACTCATCTTTGTTTTCCAGGGAATGGGCAAAAAATAAATCTGAACTCATTTTATTGATGTCGTCCATAAATCCAAATTAAATCGGCAATATTTTATGCCCAAGCCGCATCGGCAGCTCCTGATACACAAGCAGACTTATCTAGTTCAAACTAATTCGAGTTTCCTACCAAGGAAAATAGTTTAGGCCAAAGGCACAGGTCCTTCGCGTCGTGTCTTCCAGCGGAGCTGCGGCAACCCCTGACTTTGGAGAGCGGTCGCCATCGCTCTTTGCTCTTGGCGGGACTTCAGACAAGCGAGGTCACGATGCGAAACATGGGACTTTGACTTTACTCCAATGACGAGCTTCGAACGCAGCTTGGAACGCGCTCCGAAACGCTGTTTCGAATATTCCTCCTTTCCAACAGCCGCTTCATGGCTGTGAAAAAGCTCATCTGCATCTTCGAAATCACGCCCGATCAGGCACTCATTTGTCCTTCGCCTTCTGAGCGTTGCAGGCCAGCCGGGCGATGTCGTCGGGCGTCAAGCCCTTGGTGGTGCGCAGCAGCGCAGCCAGTTCCACAGGATGGCGCTTGATGATGTCCGACAGCTCCGAGGCCACGCGGCCTGCCCGCGCCAGAAGCTCGTCAACGTCGCACTTGATGATCTGCGCGATGGCCTTGACCTTGTCCTCGGCCGGCGGCGGGAACTCGTCCCTCTCGACCTTCGACAGATAGGTGGGGCTCACGCCGATCATCTTCGCCATCTCACGCAAGCCAATCTTCTTCGCCTCGCGCTCGCGGCGCACGAACTCGCCGAACCGCTCCCCTGACATACCCGACTCTCCCATCCTCTGTTTATGAATCACTATACGCCCGATTCTCATCCCATGTCGACTGACACCTAAACACTACTTGTAGGTCGCCGTCTAGGCTGCCAGCCGAAGCTCCCGAACGCCCTCAAGGATGCGCCGGAAATCGGTGCTCGGAGCAAGGCACATGGTTCGATAAGTGTTCAGGAACGGCAGCCAATTGATTTCTTTCATTTTTTAGCTTTTTAGCCGCCTTCTGTAACGGCTTTTCATGTTGCAGCCATCGCAATTGATTGCCATTGATTTCAATAGGTTTTTAAAAAGTCGCGGCAACTCCACGCGACATGGAGTGCAAAATGATCCGAAATCGGGGCGAGCGCGATGGTGCGTCTTTGGCTCGATGTCCGATTGATTCCTGGGGGCAAACGATGTCCCCGCCTGAATCCGTATAATCAGCAGCTGTCCTTGCTGCGATTCCCGAATCCATCACCTGCACCGGCGGTTATTTACGCGGCCTGACGCAAATCGCGAACGCAGGAGCCTCATGCTCGGGTCCGTTCACATGGCCTTTGATCCGAGCGAAGATGCGAACGGGATTCCAGAGGAAGCGAACTTGATTTCCTCGGAAGGACGCGCCCAAGGACTATGGTCCCCACGAGACCCTCTACAATCGCTTCATCCGATGGAGCCGGCTCGGCGTATTCGACCGCATCTTCAAGCTGAAAGACGCCGCTCGATTACGACAAGGCGCTCCAGAATCTTGGCGACGATTTTCGCCGACAGCGGCGCCGTGCCGCGTTTGCGCGTTTTGTCGCGCAGAAGGCCGTCCACGCCTTCTTCGCCATATCGTCGTTGCCAGCGCCAGACTGCGGGGCGGCTGACTCCGGCCCGGCGGGCGACCTCCAGAACTGGCGAACGCTCGGCGGAAAAGAGAACGATCTTCGCCCGCTGGACATGCTTGAGCGGCCGCTTGCGATCACCAATGATGCGGAGCAGACGTTCGCGATTTTCGGCCGGGACTTTGACATTAACGGTTTGAGCCATGCCGCCAGATTCGCATATCCGGCGGCGCCCGTGAATCCTATGTCAGCGTCAGTACAATAGCGTTCCCTCGAATCCCGGTGGAGGGCGCGAATGATTTCTGGAGCTTCGCCGAATCGATCTGCGTCATCCTGACGCATTTCGGCTTGGCAATGACGGCGCGCCAGTTCACGAATCGATGCGCCGCGCCAGCTGGATTGTTTCCTTTGCCGGGGCAGGGGAGGCAGGGAGTTCGCGCCGGGGGTCGTCAAGCCGCGCATTGAACCCGACAAGCGCGGCAAGAAGATTCTGTTCGGCTATGCGCCGACTTGAGCCGTGGGGTTCGCGAAGCTCGGTTTTGACAATGATAGGGCGAAGCGCAACAGGTGCGACGATGCGCGCGAAAAAATTGCCCCGCGGATCGAGTCAGATGCTTGGTCTCGCCAGCCATTTCCGCGCCCGCTTTGTTACGTGGTTGGTAACATCAGAATCGGCGGAAATGGCTTATTTTCAAGAAATTTACTTGGAATCAGGGCGTTAAACTGGTGCTGCGAGAGAGGATTGAACTCTCGACCTCTCCCTTACCAAGGGAGTGCTCTACCACTGAGCTACCGCAGCCCTTGCCGAGCGGGTCGGAACGGTTCGGGTATGTGCCATAGGCGCGCCCCATAGGCAAGCCGGGCCTTTTTTCAGCCGCAGCGCCACTCTAAGACGCTTGAATCCGCATCGCCTTCGCCGGGCGCCAAAAGGGAATCGATCGCTATGGCAAGGTCCGGAGCTGACGCCGATTCGCTGGCAGACCGGAAAGAGGCGGAGCGACGCCGTCTCGCCGACGCGCTGCGGGCAAATTTGAGCCGGCGCAAGGCGAAAAGCCGGGATCGGCGGACCGTGGACGCCGCCGCAGGCGATTCGGCGCGAGATGAGGCGGGCGCAGACGCTGCGGAGAGCGTCGGCGCAGGCGGCGAAGTCCCGCGGCCGGACGCGGCCCGCGAAGGCTCTGAGCAGGAAGTTGAACCGGAGGATTGATGGATCGCATTCGCATTACGGGCGGGCAGGCGCTGAATGGCGTCATTCGCATTTCCGGCGCCAAGAACGCGGCCCTGCCGCTGATGATCGCCTCGCTTCTGACAGCAGAGACGCTGACCCTCGAAAATGTCCCGAGCCTTGCCGATGTCCGCATGCTGCTGCGCATTCTCGGCCACCTTGGCGTCGATCATTCGATCGACGGCCGCCGCCACGGCGCGGCTCCCGACGCCAGCCGCCCCATTCATCTGACCGCTGGCGATATCGTCGACATCATGGCCCCCTATGAGCTCGTTTCGAAAATGCGGGCGAGCTTCTGGGTCGTCGCGCCTTTGCTGGCGCGCATGGGCGAGGCCAGGGTCTCGCTGCCTGGCGGCTGCGCCATCGGCACGCGGCCCGTCGACCTCCTGCTCATGGCGCTCGAAAAGCTCGGCGCCGATGTCGCCATTGAAGCGGGCTATGTTCACGCCACCGCGCCGAAGGGCCTCATCGGCGGCGAGATTCATTTTCCCAAAGTGACGGTCGGCGGCACCCATACGGCGCTGATGGCTGCTTCCCTCGCTCATGGCCACACGCTGATCGAGAATGCGGCGCGCGAGCCGGAGATCGCAGATCTCGCGGCCTGCCTCACCAAGATGGGGGCGAAGATCAAGGGCGCGGGCCAGTCGAGGATCGAGATCGAGGGCGTCGGCAGCCTGCATGGCGCGCGCCATCGCGTGCTGCCCGACCGCATCGAGGCCGGGACCTACGCCATCGCCGCCGCAATGGCCGGCGGTGACGTCATGCTCGACGGCGCCGAGCCCGGCCTGTTGCAAAGTGCGCTGGACGCCATCGAGCAGGCCGGCGCCGATGTCGGCGTCACCAATGAAGGAATCAGGGTGCGCCGCAATGGGGCGGGCCTGATGCCGGTCGATATCGCGACGGCGCCGTTTCCGGGCTTTCCAACCGATCTGCAGGCGCAGTTCATGGCGCTGATGACGAAGGCCAAGGGCCAGTCCCGAATCACCGAGACGATTTTCGAAAACCGCTTCATGCATGTGCAGGAGTTGGCGCGGCTCGGCGCCCGTATCAGGCTTGAGGGCGACGTCGCTGTGGTCGACGGCGTCGACGAGCTTCAGGGCGCGCCGGTGATGGCGACGGATCTGCGCGCTTCGGTCTCGCTCGTCATCGCGGCGCTCGCGGCGAAGGGCGAAACCATGGTGAACCGCGTCTATCACCTTGATCGCGGTTTCGAGCATCTCGAAAACAAGCTCGGCGGCTGCGGCGCAATCATCGAACGGCTCTCGAGTCCGGGGTAGGGCTTCGTGAAGACGCCACTGCCTTAACCTCTGCCGCGCAGCCCTTTTGCCGGGGCTTTCGCAGCTTGGTCTTCGCCGTCGTCGGGCGGAAGCGCGTCATTCTTCAAAGACGCGCCATTCTTCAAAGAAATGCGCGTGACTTTCACTGCGTCGCCGCAGATGTCGACGGGCCGTTTTTTTTTACGTCCGGTCGGCGTTCGCGTATTCCTTCAACAGATCATTTAGCTCATCAATCCATTTTTTTATACGGATCGCGGTCGCGGCCGTTGTGGTCCCGACGACGTGAGTTCCCGTGCTCATTTGACCTGATTCAAGTAATTTGAGCTGCCGCTGAAGCTTGGAGCGCATTTCGATCCAATCCTCGACGAAATCATGCACAATGGCCACGCGATGCCTCCACTCTTCATGTTCAGCTTAGCACAGGATAAGGGATCGGCGCGAACGGAAGTCAACCGCCTCAAATTTCAAACCGAGACGCGACCGGCGTCCGACGAATGCCGGTTTCATGTGGCCAAACAGAGATCCGATGCGGTTATTGTCGCGCGGGCGCAACGCATTAGATTATCCACTGGCTCCGAAAAGATGAAAACGATAAGCATAGCGTTTGTTTGACAGGACGCGCCGATGAGCGAGACGCTGCTTCGTCTGGTTGCTTTTGATAGCGATGATCTGGACGTCATATCGGCCAATCTGCAGGACTCGCTCGTGCAGGTTGGCGAGATGGCGTTCCTGCCGCGCACGAAGCAATTCGCTTTCCTCGCGGCGCGTTTCGACTGGGTCAAGGCCTCGACCGGCTGCCTCGAGCGCTGCCGCACGGGCGTGCATTTCGAGCGCGTCCTCAAAGTTTCCTGCTCCGGCTTCGCGCCGCTCGATCAGGCGCTCCTGCTCAGCCTTTTGCGCGTCGGCTTCAGGCAGACCGCCGCGCCCGCAGGGGAGATCGACCTCATTTTCTCCGGCGGCTGCGCGCTGCGGCTGCAGGTCGAATGTCTCGAAGCAAGGCTCTCCGATCAGGGTGAGCGCTGGACGGCGAAACGCCTGCCGGGCCACCCTTGCGCTGACGAGTGAGAAAAAGAATCATCCCAAAAAGTTGCAAGCTTTTTGGGATAGGAGCGCATCACCAGCTCAAGGTTTTCGTATTGTCCTGAAACAGCGCGGCGCCTGTGCTCTCCGGGGTGCCGACCTTGATCCCCGGCAGGAGCTCCTCCGCCTTGACGTCGAAGTGCTTCATACACATAGAGCACGCGATAACCGAGGCGCCGGAATTCATCAGCTCAAGCAAAATCGCTTGCTGATCCTTGAATTTTTCCGCATTCGCCTTGGAAGCGATCAATACGCCCCGATCGTTCAGGAAGATCGTGACCGGGTGTTTGCGCTCCAGCTGATTCTTTGAAAAGACCAACGCCATCGTCGCGCGATACGAATCATCAGAGGTCGCATTGACGAACAGCGGATCCGAGGCTCCGGCATTTGCTATCGAACTGACTGCCGGCGTCAGGGCCAAAAAGAATGCGATCGAACATGCTTTGAGAAATGACATCGTTTTTCCCTTCGAATTTCGGCTCGCGTCGAATCCTGGATCAGATTTACACTGCCTGCATCTATTGCATTGATTTTGATCAAGCCTTTTCGCCGGCGCGGGACGCGCCGTGGCGGCCTTGCCGTCGCCTCGCCACATTGCGCCGCCACGATAAGCCGCGATGACAGGCGGGCCCCGGGGACGCGCGTCACAATGGCGAAACCTGAGGGGCGGCGCCCCCCATATTGTCTCACGGCGGCGCCGGGTTGCGGCGCAGGGCGCCAGCGCCTACTCTAGGTTTCATGTTCGACAGCGTTTTTCAGTCCTTTGAGGATCAGGCCGACGCCTCGAAGGGCGCCGCGCGTGCGGCGGCTCTACGCACGGAGATGCGGCGCCTTGGCCTCGACGGATTCATCGTTCCGCGCGCCGACCGCCATCAGAACGAATACGTCCCTTCGTCGGAGGAGCGTCTGGCTTGGCTGTCGGGCTTCACCGGCTCGGCCGGCCTCGCCATCGTGCTGCGCGATCGCGCCGCGATTTTCGTCGACGGGCGCTATGCGCTGGCCGTCAGGGATCAGGTCGATCTCGCCGTCTTCGAGCCCCTGGGGCTCGCCGCGCCCGGACCGATGAAATGGCTGGAGGCCAATCTGCGCAACGGCGCGCGCTTTGGCTACGATCCCTGGCTGCATACGCCAGATCAGGTCGAACGCCTGAACAAGGCGCTGCAAAGCGTCGGCGGCGAATTGATCGCCGTCGAGCCGAACCCGATCGATCTCATCTGGACCGACCGGCCGGCGCCGGCGATGGGCAAAATCAGCCTGCATCCGCGCAAGCACGCAGGCGAGGCGGCGGCGCAAAAATTCAAGCGCCTCGCGCCGCTGCTCGCCGGCGAAGACGCGCTTGTCGTCAGCGATCCGCATTCGGTCGCCTGGCTCTTCAACATTCGCGGCGCCGACGTGTCCCACACGCCGCTGCCGCTCGCCTATGCGCTGGTCTTCAAAACCGGCAAGGCGCGGCTTTATGTCGATGCCCGCAAGCTCGATGACGCGTTGCGCAAAAAGCTCGGGCTTCTCGCGGATCTGAAGGAGCCGCGGCATCTCGAACGCGATCTCGAAGAGTTGGGCCGCAAGGGCAAGCGGGTTATGTTCGACGCGGCGACGGCGCCGGAAAAACTCGTTGCGATCGTCAGGGAGGCCGGCGGCGTCTGCGCGGTCGCGGCCGATCCGATCGCCCTGATGAAAGCGCGCAAGAACGCCGCCGAGCTCGCCGGCGCCCGTGCGGCGCATATCCGCGACGGCGCGGCCGTCGTGCGCTTCCTGCATTGGTTCGCGCAGACGGCGCCGACGGGAATGCTCACCGAGATCGACGCGGCGAAGGCGCTCGAAACCTTCCGTCGCGAGACCGGCAAATTGAAGGATGTCTCCTTTCCGTCGATCGTCGCGGCCGGCCCCAACGCCGCCATTCCGCACTATCGGCTGACGGAAAGGAGCAATGCGCGGATCGGCAAAGGCATCTTCCTCATCGATTCGGGCGGCCAATATGAAGATGGCACGACCGACATCACGCGCACCCTCGCGGTCGGGCGTCCATCAGCGCAAATGCGCGACCGCTTCACCCGCGTTCTCAAAGGCCATATCGCGATCGCTCGCGCGGTGTTTCCGAAGGGCACCTCGGGCGCGCAGATCGATGCGCTCGCGCGGCTCCCGCTCTGGCGCGCGGGGCTCGATTTCGACCATG
Organism: Methylocella sp.; assembly: GCA_052146775.1. Lineage (GTDB taxonomy): Bacteria > Pseudomonadota > Alphaproteobacteria > Rhizobiales > Beijerinckiaceae > Methylocapsa. The sequence continues at coordinate 8,678 of JBKQMI010000208.1, forward strand.
GCACGGGCCATGGCGTCGGCTCCTACCTCTCTGTGCACGAGGGGCCGCAGCGCATCTCGAAGCTGGGCGCGACGCCCCTCGAACCCGGCATGATCCTCTCCGACGAGCCGGGCTATTATTACGCCGGCCATTGGGGCATAAGGATCGAAAATCTCGTCGTCGTCGAGCCGAGGACGATCGCCGGCGCCGAACGTGAGATGTATGGATTTGAAACCTTGACGCTCGCCCCGATCGATTTGTCGCTGATCGAGACGAAGCTGCTTGATGGCGACGAAATCGCCTGGCTCAACGCCTATCACGCGCGGGTCCGTAAAGAGCTGTCGCCCTTGGTCGAGCCCACTGTCCGGCGCTGGCTCGCCGCGGCGACCAAACGCATCAGCCCCTAAATTCCAGCAACGAGACGATCCCGACATGGCCGACCTCGACGAACTTCAAACGGCGATCCTCGCCGATATCGCAGCCGCCGGGGACGAGGCGGCGCTCGAGGCGGTGCGGGTTGCGACGCTGGGCAAAAAAGGCTCGGTCTCCGCGCTGCTGTCGGGTCTTGGCAAGATGACGCCGGACGAGCGCAGAACAGAGGGCGCCGCGATCAACGCGCTGAAGGACGGCGTCAATGCGGCCCTTGTCGCGCGCCGCGCGATTCTGAAAGAGGCGGCGCTCGAAGCGCGGTTGAAGACCGAGACGGTCGACGTCACATTGCCGGTCCGCGCGCGCGGCCTCGCGCAGGGCCGCATCCATCCCGTGACGCAGGTCATGGACGAGCTTGCCGCGATCTTCGCCGATATGGGATTCTCGATCGCCGAAGGGCCGGATATCGAATCGGACGATTATAATTTCACCAAGCTGAATTTTCCGCCCGATCATCCCGCGCGCGACATGCACGACACCTTCTTTTTAAATCCCGGCGCCGACGGTGAACGCAAGGTGCTGCGCACCCATACGAGCCCGGTGCAGGTGCGCACCATGCTGTCGCAAAAGCCGCCGATCCGCGTGATCTGCCCCGGGCGCACCTATCGTTGCGATTCGGACCAGACGCATACGCCGATGTTTCATCAGGTCGAAGGCCTCGTCATCGACCGCTCGTCGAATCTTGGCCATCTGAAATGGATTCTCGAAGAGTTCCTGAAAGCCTTTTTCGAAGTTCCTGACGTGAGGATTCGCTTCCGGCCGAGCTATTTTCCCTTCACCGAACCATCGGTTGAAGTCGATGTCCAATGCGCGCGGAAAGATGGCGAGATCCGCTTCGGCGAGGGCGAGGACTGGCTCGAAGTCGGCGGCTGCGGCATGGTCCATCCGAACGTGTTGACGAATTGCGGCCTCGACCCGGATGTCTATCAGGGGTTTGCATGGGGGGTCGGCATCGACCGTTTGGCGATGCTGAAATATGGCATGTCGGATCTGCGTCCCTTCTTCGAGGCGGACGTGCGCTGGCTGAAGCATTATGGCTTTCGGCCGCTCGATCTGCCGAACCTCGTCGGCGGGTTGAGCGCGTGAGCCGCGAAGGCGAGCCGCTAGAAATCGCTGGCGATGCCTTTGACCTCCCAATCGCCGTAACGCACGGGCTCCGGGCCATCGCGGCCATTGATCTCGGTCGGCAGGGTCTCTTTTGTCAGCGCATTGGCGCGGCGGCGCGCCTCCGCTTCCGCGAGCGCGCGCCGGGCGGCCGGGGGCAAATCTTTAGCGTGCGCCGTTTCGCTGGGGCCAGCCTTTGAATCCATCTCGCTCATCTCAACTCTTTTCAACTCTTCGCCCGTTATCCCCAGCTTTTTGCTTCGAACATGCGAACAAACCCCAGTAGCTTCTGGATTGAAACAAAACATCCGCGCGGCGTCGGCGATCGTGATATATATCCATTGTAAATCAGCGCGACGCGGGGCGAAACCCGCTTTTTTAGTCGTCGAATTCGTCGTCGAGGTCCTGAGCGAAGCATGAGTTTGAACGCCCCTCCGCGCCCTCCCGACCGATCACGGAACCGCAAAGGCGCGCTCAATCGACCGGGGCAAGGCGGGTCCGCTGAAGCCGCGAGACTGGAAGCCGAGCAACATCCGGGGCTTCCCGCGCGTCTTGCCGCTGCGGCCATCCTGGGCGATATCGTCGGCAAGTGCCATTCCCTGGAAGAGTGTTTTTCGCCGGGCGCGATCCCGGCCCGGCTGGGCGGCCTCGATCCGCGCGACGTTGCGCTCGCCCGCTCGATCGTGACCGTCGCGCTGCGCCGGCTCGGCACCATTCGCGCGGCTTTGGGCGAGCTTCTCGATAAGGGCCTGCCGCGCCAGGTCGCCTACCTCGAATGGACGCTGATCGCCGCGGCCGCGCAAGTGCTGTTTCTCGACGTGCCGGATCACGCCGCGGTTGACCTCGCGGTGCGCGCGACCCGGCTCGAAGCGAAGACCGCGCCCTTCGCCGGCGTCATCAATGGGGTCTTGCGCAATCTTGCGCGGGGGCGCGATGAAATCCTCGCGGCAAGCGATCCGCTCGATCTCGACACGCCCGTCTGGCTCGCGGTGCGCTGGAGCAAAACCTATGGCGAGAAGCTGGCGCGCGCCATCGCGGCCAGCAATCGCGAGGAGCCGACGCTCGATCTCACCGTCAAGGCCGATCCCGCTCTATGGGCGCAGCGCCTTGGCGGCGTTGTTTTGCCGACGGGCTCCGTGCGGCTCATCACGCACACGCCGATCGCCGAGCTCGATGGCTACGCGGAAGGCGAGTGGTGGGTGCAGGACGCGGCGGCGGCGCTGCCTGCGCGGCTGCTCGGGGTTGGACCCGGCGCAAGGGTGGCGGATTTTTGCGCCGCTCCCGGCGGCAAGGCGGCGCAGCTCGCGGCGTTGGGCGCGGATGTCACGGCGATCGACCGGTCCGCGGAGCGATTGAAGCGGCTCGCCGCCAATTTCCAGCGGCTCAAGCTCCACGCCGACGTCATCGTCGCCGACATTGTCGGTCTCAAGGCCCAACCCTTCGACGCCATCCTCATCGACGCGCCGTGTCTCTCGACGGGCACCATCCGGCGTCATCCGGACATCGCCTGGACCAAGAAGCCGACCGACATCGCGGCGCTCGTCGCCGTGCAGGCGCGCATGCTGGATAAGGCGGTAGAGTTGGTAAAGCCGGGCGGCGCGATCGTCTATTGCACCTGTTCGCTCGAGCCGGAGGAGGGCGAAATGCAGATCGCGGCCCTGCTGCGGCGCGATCCCGATGTGATTCGCTGGCCGATCGCGCCGGCCGAGGTCGGCGATGTGGCCGGCGTCATCAACGAGAATGGCGAGCTGCGGACGCTGCCTTGCCATCTGCCGGCTGAAGATCCGCGCCTCGCGGGCCTTGACGGATTTTTCGCGGCCCGGTTGAGTCGGCGTGGTTAACAAAGCGGAGAGGTTTCTCACGGATAATTTAACTTTGTGGGCGTCAAGCGCGGGCGCGCGCGCCGATTCGCCCGCGAGGTCGCCGCAACGGGGCCGGGGCGCGGCCGCGAATTCCGCGAATTCGAGGAGTCGAAACCTGTGGCCGGCGCGATTTTCAAGGACCGGCTGCGCGTCGCTGGCCTCATCGCCATGCGCGGCGCTGCGAGCTTTGGGCGCATCGTGGCGACGCCCTGGCGCGTCCTCAAGGGACTGCGGCGGCGCCCACCTGAGCGGCTGCTGATCGCGCCGCAGGATATCAGGACCAGCGATCCGACGCTCGCGGCGGATATTTACGCCGGCTATTTCGCTTTCGGCGGCAAGATCGTCAATGCGCATGGCGGCTCGCCGTTCGAACTCGAGCCGAGCACCGAGGCCTGGGCGCGCGCCCTGTCGAGTTTCAGCTGGCTGCGCCATTTGCGCGCCGCCGATACGGCCATCGCCAAGGCCAATGCGCGTGCGCTCGTCGAGGATTTTCTCACGGCCTCCGGCAAGCCGAGCCAGAGCCCCGCCTGGGAGACGCGCACCGCCGCGCGACGCCTGCTCGCGTGGCTTTCGCAATCGCCGATCATCCTTTACGGCGCCGACCGCGCCTTCTATCGCCGCTTCATGAAAGGCATCGGGCGCACGGAGCAGTTTCTGGAGCGCAAACTCGCCGAGGGGGTCTCCGGCGAGGACCGCCTCATCGTCGCGATCGCGCTGGTCGAACTCGGCCTTTGCGCGGAAGGCGCCGGCAAGCTTCTGCACCGAAGCCGCAAGCTGCTGGCCGATGAGCTGCAGCGTCAAATTCTACCCGATGGCGGCCATATCGGCCGCAATCCGCAGATGCTGATCGACTTTCTGCTCGACCTTCTGCCGCTGCGCCAGGCCTATGCCGCGCGCGGCGTGCAGCCGCCGCCGCAACTGCTCAACGCGATCGATCGCATGATGCCCATGCTGCGCCTGTTCCGCCATGGCGACGGCGCGCTGGCCCTGTTCAACGGCATGGGCGTGACGGCGCCCGAGCAACTCGCGACCGTGCTCGCCTATGACGACACCCGCGCCCGCGCGCTGACCAACGCGCCGCACTCCGGCTACCAGCGTCTTGAAATGCAGGATGCGATCGTCATCGCGGACGCGGGCCGGCCGCCGCCGCCGGCTTTTTCGACGCGCGCCCATGCCGGCTGCGCGTCGTTCGAGTTTTCGGTCGGCGCCCAGCGCTTCGTCGTGAATTGCGGCGCGCCGGACGCGAACCGCGCGGCGGCGCAGCAGGAGGCCTCGCGCATGACCGCCGCTCACTCGACGCTCGTCGTCGACGACAAATCCTCATGCCGCTTCGCCTTTCACGCGCGCCTGCGCAACTGGCTCGCCGACGAGATCATCTCGGGGCCGGATCGCGTCGATGTCGAGCGCGGCGAGGGGGCGTCGGGAGCGAGCCTCGTCATCGAGCACAATGGCTACGAGCCGCGCTTCAGCCTCCTCCATCAGCGCCGCCTTGCCTTGCACAGGGACGGCCGGCGCCTCGACGGGGCGGACCGCATGCGCGCCGCTGTGGGATCGCTCGGACGGCGGCCCTTCGCTCTGCGCTTCCACCTCCACCCGAATGTGCGGCTGAAGCTCCTGCGCGAGGGCCACGCCGTCCTCTGCGTGCTGCCGAACGGCCGGCGCTGGCTGTTCGAGAGCGCATGGGCCGCCGATATCGAGGAGAGCATCTTTTTCGCCGCGCCCGAGGGTCCGGTGGCCTCGGCGCAGATCGTCATCGCGGGCGAGACCGAGGACGGGCTCGAAATCCAGTGGAGTTTTAGGCACGTCGAAAAGCACGGCAAGCGGGCGACTGAATCCTGAAGCGCCCTTTCGAAAAAAGATCGCCTAATGCGCGAATGCCCGCGTCGCTTGCGCCCAGGCGCGCGCCCGCTGCTCGGGATCTGCGGCGAGCGTGATGTCGGTCACGACCGCCGCGCTGTCGGCGCCGGCCGCGAGGACGCCGGCCGCACGATCCAGCGTGATCCCGCCGATGCCGACGAGGGGAATGTTTCCGATGCGCTTCCGCCATTGCCCGATGCGCGCGAGGCCTTGCGGCGGGAACGGCATCTTCTTTAAGATCGTCGGATAGATCGGGCCGAGCGCGACATAGGCGGGCTCGGCTTCAAGCGCGCGATCAAGCTCTCCCTCGTCATGCGTCGAAACGCCGAAACTTATCCCCGCGCGGCGGATCGCGCGCAGATCGACCGTATCGAGATCGCTTTGGCCGAGATGAATGAAGTCGCAACCGGCGTCAATTGCATGACGCCAATAATCATTGACGATGAGCTGCGCGCCAGCCAATTCGCAGAGCGCCTTCGCCTTGCCGATTTCGTCGCGCAAAACATCTTCGGATGCGTCTTTGACGCGCAGTTGCACGAGCCGCACCCCGCAGGGTAGAAGCCTTGCGATCCAATTAGAGCTGTCGACGATCATATAAAATGGATCAAGCACGGGCCAGATCCGAGAAAGCGCGCCCGATCACCGGGGTCGAGGGCGCGGCCATGTCGCGCGGCTGCATCGGACCGGCGCGGAAGGCGGTTCGTCCGGCCTGGACGCCAAGCGCAAAAGCGCGGGCCATGGCGGCTGGATCGCCGGCCTTGGCGATGGCTGTGTTGAGCAGAATCGCGTCAAAGCCAAGCTCCATCGCCGCCGCCGCATGGGAAGGGACGCCAATTCCAGCGTCGACGATCAGCGGCGTTTGCGGAAAATGAGCCCTGAGCGCGCGGAGGGCATAGGGGTTGTTGAGGCCCCGCGCCGTGCCGATCGGCGCGCCCCAGGGCATCAACGCCTCGCAACCGGCGCGCAGCAGCTTCTCCGCGACGACGAGATCCTCGGTCGTGTAGGGAAACACCTGAAAGCCGTCGCGGCTCAAAATCGCCGCCGCCTCGACGAGACCGAAGACATCGGGCTGCAGCGTGTCCTCCTCGCCGATGACTTCGAGCTTGATCCAGCTTGTGTTGAACACTTCGCGCGCCATCTCGGCGGTGGTCACCGCCTCTTTCACGGTGCGGCAACCGGCGGTGTTCGGCAGCACGCGAACGCCGAGGTCGCGGATCAGCGCCCAGAATTTCTCGCCGGCGCGGCTTGCGCCGGATTCGCGGCGCAGCGAAACGGTGACGATCTCCGCCCGCGCCGCCTTGATCGCTTCGGCGAGGATCGCGGGCGAGGGATATTGCGCGGTGCCTATGATGAGGCGCGAGGCGACGGAGACGCCATAAAGGCTGAGGCCGTCGGCGTTCGGTGCGTGCTTCTCCATATCAGCCCCCTTGCCGGGGGCTGACGATCTCGATCCGGTCGCCTTCTTGAAGCTTCGCCGCCTCGCGGTCCCCCTTGCGGATGAATGTCTGGTTCAGCGCGGTCGCGACATGACGATCCTCATACTCGAGTTCGCGCAGCAGGGCCGCGAGCGTTTCAGCCGCGACCTCACGCGTCTTGCCGTTCACCTCGATGCGCATGCATCGCCTCCTCAACGCTGGCGCCTTGAAGCGCGATCGCGGCGGCCCGTCGCGCAAGCGCGGGCGCTGCCAGGAACCCGTGCCGATAGAGGCCGTTCACATAAATCACGCGATTTTCGACCCGAATGCCCGGCATATTATCGGTGAAGGCGGGGCGCACGCCGGCGCCGGTCTCGATGATCTCCGCCTCGGCGAAAGCCGGGTGGATGGCGTAGGCGGCGCCCAGGAGTTCGAGCATCGCCCGCGCGGTGATCCGCCCCGCTTCCTCGTTTTCGATCGTCGTCGCGCCAATCATGAAGCGCCCGTCGCCGCGCGGCACGATGTAGACGGGATGGCGCGGGTGGATGAAGCGGATCGGCCGCGAGAGCGTCACCTCGCGCGTGTAGAGAACCAGCATCTCGCCCTTGACGCCGCGCAGGCCCGGCAATGCGTCCCGCGCGTCGAAGCCACGGCAATCGATGGTCCAGTCGACGTCGTCCAGCAATTGCCCCGCATCGACGCCATAGAAGAACGAAACATTCTCCATGGCGACGAGGCGCCCGGTGAGCGCCGCCATCGCCGTGCGAGGATCGAGATGCGCCTCGCGCGGAAAAAACAGCGCCTCGTCGAAGCGGCCCGCGAGGTCCGGCTCCAGCGCTGCGAGCGCCGCCGCATTGATGCGCTTGCGCTCGCTCGTCAGGCGTTTGAAGCGCGCGAGTTCCGTGCGATCCCGCGCGGGGGCGAGCACCAGCGAGCCATGCGTCGTCGCGACCGGCACGATCTCTGTCCAATAGCGCAGCGATTCGATGCCAAGTCCGACGACGAGAGGCTCCGCGCCCTCCTCCTCGCACCAGGGCGAGATCATGCCGCCGGCGAGAAACGAGCAGCCGAGGCCTGGTCCCTCACGCCGCTCGACGACCTCGACATGGCAGCCCGCGCGGGCGAATTCATAAGCGGCCGTGAGACCCGCGACGCCAGCTCCGATGACCCTGACGCGCGTCATGGCCGGCTCCAGTCGGGCTCAAGGCAAGAGTCATTCGGAGGAAAAATCATGATTCACCCTCCCTACGCCAGTGCGAGCTGGATCAGGTTCAAAGGGTCGCCGGGCCGCTTTTTCGAGCGCTGCCAGCCTCTCAGCCCCCTGACGGGGATCCCCTAGGTGAGCTTTAGGTATGCTCACGGGCGAGCGGCGTCAAGCGTGGGGGATGAGGCGGATGGAGGGTTGTCGAAAGGGGCGTTGCGGCGGGAGTTGAAAGGGACATTTGTTCATGTTATGTTCTAAGCGCTTTCTGTGACTGCATTGCGGTCGGTCTGGAACAAAGCATGGCAAACATCGCGCCCGAACAACTATTGGCGGAGCACCAGCTTCTTCGCACGGATCCACAAGGATATTTGGCGATGGTGAACGAACGTCTCGCCGCGGTCCAGACAACCCCTGCCTTTATAACCAACGAAGTGCGGCATGGGATAATCTGGGTCGCCTCGATCTTGCCCTTGCCGATCTCGAAACTGCGCTGCGATTAAACGAAAAACCGATCTTGCGCCTCGTTCGCGGCGAAGTTCTCTATCGGCTTGGACGGTATCGCGAGGCGTTGGATGATTTTCGCCGTGGCGAAGCTCTCAAGCCGCGGCTTTGGGGCGAATTTGGTGGCCCCGTTTACGAGGCCGAATGCCATCTGCGACTGGGCGATGCGCGCGCTGCGCTCGCGGCCTGCGCCCGGATCCCTGAGGGTCATTGGTCTCCGGGCCTTTGGGGCGCCGCGCGCGGAAACAAGGCGGAAATCACCGCCGAAATCTCGCGCCGTGCGGGCGGCGCAGCGCGCGGACAGTGAGCTTCCTTCGACGCGGGGGAGGCGATCTGAGACGCGTGTCGAAGCCAGCCTCATGCGCGCCGCGCCCGCAGCCCGAGCCTCCGACGCTGGAAACGAAAAAGACGACCGTCCTTGCGGATGGCCGTCTCGTCCGGGCGGCGCTGAGCCGCCGGCCTTCAGTTTGTTACGTTGGCGCCATTGTTGAAACCGGGAGTTGGCGCGGTCTGACCTTGCGCGACATCTTACGGCTTCCAGAAGCTCGTCCAGCTGGTGAGGCTGTTTTGATTGTCGTCGACGGCTGCGAACTTGATCGCATCCGGGCCGAGCGCGACAAAGCTGAAGCCGAAGGCGCCGCCGTTGTTGGGATCGACCGATTGCTGCGCGACGAACTTGCCTGTGGTCGTGAATTCAACGAGTTCGCTCGGCTGCTTCGGGTCTACGTTAGATCCGTCGCTGTTTGCGACGACGAGATCGCCGTTGGGCAGGAGGCCGAGGTCGAGAGGTCCGTGCAGGTGGACGTTGTCGGAATAGACCAATTGCGCCGTGGCGGGAGAGGATAGGTTGCTCGCCTTGGCGATCGAATAGATGGCGTTGGTGGCGGAGTCGGCGACGTAGAGCAGATCGTGCGTCGCGTCATAGGTGACGCCCGACGGCCCAAGCACGAGGGCCGCGGGGTCGAGGCGGTGCGAGAGGCCGGCCCCGATCGGGTGCACGCCGAGAACTCCCACGCTGTTGGCGGTGTAGGAGATGTGCAGGCGCTTGACCGTTCCATCGAGAACATTCGTGTAATATATATGCGCGAATCCGGGGTTGAGCTCCTGAACGGCCATGCCCCAGGGACCATTGACGAAAGCCTTGTTGTTCAGCGTGGCGATGAGTGCGCCGTTGTGGTCGATGACCAGGATCGCGCCCGGCTGCACTGTCGCAGCTGTGCCATCCGCCGTCGGGAGGGCGCCGACGAGAACGATACCGTTCGACAGGATCCCGAGAGCTCCGGTCAATCCTTGATATGAAGATGACTTAAAGAACGTGCTGACCTTGCCGTGCTTATCGATGCGAACGATGGTTCGCCCTGTGCCCTGAAGATTTGCGGAGTTATTGTAATTCGAGACCAGGATGTCGCCCGGCTGGAGCACGCCGTTCGTTGGAACCGTGCTGGGCGCGAAGGCGACGCCGTAGGGATTGACGTCGCCGTTCGACGGAACGGTCGAGACCGTCGCGGGTCCGAACGGGAGGATTGGCGCGGCTTGCGCCAAAGTGGCGCTGGCGGCGATCGCGATGCAGGATATTGCGATGCTGAGTTTTTTCGAAATCATGACTGTCCCCTTGAGAATAGATTGGCTGTGGCCGTGTCGAGGACCGCTGTCTCTTTGATCGGCGTCGCCGTGAAGCATGAGCGCGGTGGCCTCTGAAGGTGAAGCTAGTCGCGCAAAATTGAAGGGCCTGTGGGATTCCCCACCTGGCGGCCTCGGGCGCGCTGCGAAGCGAGGCGGCGGGAGGCCCGGAGCCAGCGGCTGTGGAAAGGCGCGCAATCGTTCTAGGATGCGTCGGCGCCGACGCGCATGATGGCTTTGATCTCCGCCTCGACGCCAAAGGCCCGCGTGACACAGAAAATCTTCACCATCGCGCCCGGCGCGCCGTTCCTGAAAACCTTTGCGGCCGCTTTCCTCGACGGACGCGTCGTCGAAGGATTTTCGCGCGCGGCGGGGCCCCTCGCGCTCGCCGAGGCGACGATCTATGTGCCGACGCGGCGCGCCGCGCGCGCGCTCATGGATGAATTTTCGCGCGCGCTCGGCGGCGCGGCGACGCTGCTGCCGCGCATCCTGCCGCTCGGCGCGCTGGAGGAGACCGAGACGGGCCTCATTTTCGAGGAGGCCGCCGCCGGCGACGATCTCGGCGAGCCGCTTGGGCCCCCCACGGCGATGGGCGAAATCGCGCGGCGCATGCAGCTTGCCGAGCTGATCCTGGCCTGGGCGAAGGCGCTCCGCCACGCTATCGTCAGCGTCGATGCTAAGGGCGTCCCCGTGGTCGACGCGCGGGAACCGCTCCTCGTCGCGGCGACGCCCGCCGACGCCTGGCATCTTGCGGGCGAACTCGCCGGGCTCGTCGACGAACTGATTATCGAGGATGTTGCGTGGCGCCGGCTCGATCCGCTGGCGCTGCCCGAGTTCGATTCCTATTGGCGGATCACGCTCGATTTTCTGAATATCGCCATCGCGGGCTGGCCGAAGATTCTTGCCGCGGCCGGGCTGGTCGACAGGGCGACGCGCCAGGTCGCGCTGATCGAAAAGCAGAGCGCGAAATTGCTGGAGGCGCGTGGGCGAGCGCCTGTCGTCGCCATTGGTTCGACAGGGTCAAATCGCGCGACGGCGCGCCTGCTCAAGGCCATCTCGGCCTCGCCCATGGGCGCCGTGGTGCTGCCCGGCCTCGATCTCGAACTGGACGACGCCGCCTTCGCACTCATCGGCGGGGACGCGGAGCGCGAGGCCGCGTTCACACATCCGCAGGCGGCGCTCAGCCGCCTTCTGCGCACGCTGCGGCTTTCGCGCAAGGATGTGGCCGAGCTGGGGGAGATCGCGCCGCCGCAGCGCGTACGGGCGAATTTCATATCGCAAGCGCTGCGGCCGGCCGATTCAACGGATCAATGGGTCGCCTGGCGCGCGGGGCAGGATCGCGCTTTGCTCGACGAGGCTATGGCTGGCGTCGCTCTGATCGAGGCGGCGGACGAGCGCGAGGAAGCGCTCGCCCTCGCCATCGCCCTGCGCGAAGCCCTGGAGACGCCCGGCGAGACGGCGGCGCTCGTGACGCCGGACCGCGAACTGGCGCGGCGCGTCGGCGCCGAATTGCTGCGCTGGGGCGTCAGCGTCGATGATTCCGGCGGCGATCCTTTGAGCGCCAGTCCCGCCGGAGGTCTGGCGCGGCTCGCCATCGCCTGCGCCGCCGATGGGCTTGCGGCGGCGAGCCTCGTCGCGCTGCTTGCGCATCCGGGCGTCAAGCTGGGGCTCTCCCGCGCCGAGGTCCTGCGTCTGTCGCCGCTGCTCGAAATCGGCGTGTTGCGCTCCGCTGCGGCAGGCGGCCGCCTCGCGCATATTCTCGCCGATCCCGCCCGCGTCATCCTGCACGCCAGAGCCGAAGCCGGCGAGCCTTTCGCGCATCCCGCCAAACGGCGCATTTCAGAAAGCGATTGGGCGCGCCTCGGGGACCTGCTGCGCCGCCTTGGCGCCGCGCTGAGGCCGATGCTCGAACTCGAGACGGAGCATGATCTCAAGAGGTGGATCAAGGCGCATCGAGCCGCGCTCGCCTCGATCGTTTCGAGCGAGGATGAATCGGCCGCGACGAGTGAGGACAGCGTGGCGCTGGAGGCGCTCTTCGACGAACTCGCGGCGGGCGCGGCGGAGGGCATGCGGTTCAACGCCGAATCCTATGCGTTCTTTTTCGCCACTGTCGCGCGCGAGGCGAAGCTGCGGGGGCCGAAAAACGCCCATCCGCGCTTGAAAATTCTCGGCCTGCTTGAAGCGCGCCTCATGGAAGCCGATCTGATGCTGCTCGGCGGCCTCGACGAGACGGTCTGGCCGCCGCAGGCGCGCGCCGACGCCTTTCTCAATCGCCCGATGCGGGCGGCGCTCGGCCTCACCCCGCCGGAGCGCAAGCTCGGTCAAACCGCGCATGACTTCACGCAAGCGATGGGGCGCGGCAAGGTGATCCTGAGCCGCGCGCAAAAACGCGGCGGGGCGCCGACCGTCGCCTCGCGTTTCCTGCAGCGGCTCGCAGCGCTTGGCGACGAGACGTTCGGCGCCTGCGCCCGGCGCGGGAAAAAATATGTCGAACTCGCGCGCCTCATCGACAGGCCGCTCGCCTCCGCGCGCGAGATCAGGCGGCCGCTGCCAAAACCGCCGCTCGAATTGCGGCCGACGGGCCTCAGCGTCACGAAGATCGAGATTTTGCGGCGCGACCCTTACGCGCTTTACGCCGAAAAGATCCTCGGCCTCATTCCGCTGGACGCGATCGCGCGGGCGCCGGGCCCGGCTGAGGCCGGCAGCGCGATCCATGCCGCGCTCGACGCTTTCGTCAAGGCGAATCCGCGCGGGGCCTTGCCGGTGGGCGCGCGGGACGCGCTTTCGCAGTTGCTGCGCGAAGCGCTGAAAGCCAATCTCGACGATCCCGATTTTTTCGCCTTCACCTGGCCGCGCCTCGAAAAAATGATCGACTTTTATCTCCGCTTCGAGGCGGCGCGGCGCGAGGCCGCGCACGAGATCAAAACGGAAATCGCCGGCAAGTGCGAGATGACGCTCGGCGATGGTTCGCTGTTTGCGCTGACGGCGCGCGCCGATCGTCTGGAGATCGGGCGCGACGGAGCCGTCACGCTGGTCGATTACAAGACCGGCCAACCGCCTGGACAAGAGGAGATCCGCGTTGGATTTTCGCCGCAGCTTACCCTTGAGGCGGCGATGGCGCGGCGCGGCGCCTTCGGCTTTTCCGCAGGGCTTGCAGAGATCAGCGCGCTCTATCTGAAACTCGGCGGAGCCGCCGGCGGCGAGACCAAGCCGGTCGTTTTCAAGGCGGACGCCTTCATGGACGTCGCGGAAAAGCATTTTGCCGACCTCACCGATTTGCTCACCCAGTTCCGCGATCCCGCAACGCCCTATCCGCCGCGGCCCTTTCCCAAATTCGCGAAAGGCTACAACGCCTACGATCATCTGGCGCGGGTCAAGGAATGGTCGCTCAGCGGCGAAGGGGAGGGCGCCTGATGGCTCTGTCCAACATCCCCGCGCACACGCTGGCGAAGCAGCGCCAGGCCTCGGATCCGGCCGCCTCCGTCTGGGTCTCCGCCAATGCGGGATCGGGCAAGACTCATGTGCTGGCGCAGCGCGTCGTGCGCCTGCTGCTGCAGGGCGCGCCGCCCTCGAAAATTCTCTGCCTCACCTTCACCAAGGCCGCGGCCGCGAATATGGCGATGCGCGTCTTCGATACGCTGGCGCTGTGGACGCGGCTCGATGACGCGGCGTTGCGCGATGCGATCGTCGCCGCAGGCGCGCCGGAGCCGGACGCGCGCGACAGGATCGAGGCGCGTAAACTCTTCGCGCGCACCGTCGAGACCCCGGGGGGCCTCAAGATCCAGACCATCCACGCCTTTTGCGAAAGGCTGCTGCATCTTTTTCCCTTTGAGGCGAATGCGCCGGCGCGCTTCGAAGTCGCCGACGAGATGGTCGAGGCCGAACTTTTGCAGCGCGCGCGCCGCGATATGCTGGATCAGGCGCGCATTGATCCGGGCCTCGGCGAGAAGCTTGATCGCGTGACGCAGGACTGTTCGGCGCAAGGATTCGAAACCCTCGTCAAGGAGGCGATGAGCCAACGCGCCCGCGCCCGCGCGCGTTGGCCCCGCGACCATGCCTCAGGTCTTCGCAAGGCTCTTGGCCTCGCGCCCGGCCGCGACGCGGCCGCCATTCGCGACGAAATGATCGAGCAGGGAATTGCGCCGGCGCGCTGGATCGAGATCGCGGCTTTTCTTGAGGCTGGCGGCGAGAGGGACCGGACGAGGGCTCGCGCGTTCCGGCAAGCGGCTTCACATCGCGCGAGTGGCGATCTTGAGTCCTGTCCTGGAACTTATCTGTCGATCTTTTTCAATCAGTCGGACGACGAGAAAACGAAAAGCCTGCTCGCCAAAGCACTCGCAAAGCAGCGCCCTGATATCGAGGCCGAACTTTACGAGGAACAGGCGCGTCTCGATGGTCTGCGCGCGGAGCGGAAATCCGCGGCGACCCTTGAGCGCACGGTCGCGCTCGCCGGCCTGATCGATGCGATCTTCGAACGCTATGACGCGATCAAGGCTGCGCGGGGCATCCTCGATTTCGACGATCTCATTGCGAAGACGCTGGCGCTTCTCGAGCGCTCCGAGGCGGCCTGGGTGCTCTACAAACTCGACGCCGGCATCGATCATGTTCTCGTCGACGAGGCGCAGGACACGAGCGCTGCGCAATGGCGAATTCTTGAGCGGCTGACGGGCGATTTCGCGGCCGGCGCCGGCTGCGCGACGACGGCGCGCACGTTTTTCGCGGTCGGCGACGAGAAACAGTCGATCTTTTCGTTCCAGGGCGCGGCGCCGCGAATGTTCGGCGAGATGCGGCGCGAATTCGAGCGCAAATTCACCGGCGGCGGCGAGAAATTCGCGCATGTGCGCCTGACGCAATCGTTTCGCTCGGCGCCGGGCGTGCTGTCGGCCGTCGACAAGGTGTTTGCGCCGCCAGACCATCAAAGCGGGCTGGTCGAGGAGCTCGACGTCTGGATGCCGCATGAAGCCTTGAAGGACAAGCTCCCCGGCCTCGTCGAAATCTGGCCGCAAGCAAGCGCAAACGCCCGCGCGGACGCGCGCGACTGGCGCCTGCCGCTCGATATTCTGGACGAGAAGGATCCCGCGAGCCTCATTGCGCAGCGCGTCGCGCAGAAGATCGCGCTGCTCCTCGCCGCGCTTTCCGGCGAACGCGTTTACGACAGCGCCGCTGGCGGGTTAAGGCCCGTTCGCGCGGGCGACATCCTCATTCTCGTTCGAACGCGGGGTCCTTTCTTCGACGCTGTGATCCGAGCGCTGAAGCAGAGCGGGGTTCCCGTCGCCGGCGCCGACCGGCTGCAGCTCGCCGAACATATCGCGGTGCTCGACCTTGTCGCCGCGGGCCGCGCGGCGCTGTTGCCGGAGGACGATCTCAATCTCGCGGCGGTCCTGAAGTCGCCGCTGATCGGATTGGATGACGATGATCTTCTAAATATCGCGCCGAGGCGCCCGGGCAGTCTCTTCGAGGCGGTGAAAGCCGCGCCAGCGGCGAATTTTCGGGAGGCGCGGAACAAGCTCGACGCATGGCGCGCGCGCGCCGCGCACAGCCCCTTCGCCTTCTATTCGAGCCTGCTTTGCGAGGATGGCGGGCGGCGCGCGCTCGAAGCGCGGCTTGGTCCGGAGGCGGCGGACGCGATCGACGAGTTTTTGCGTCTCGCCCTCGCCCATGAGGCGGAGGCGGCGCCTTCGCTCGCCGGCTTTCTCGCCGATTTCGAGGCCGTCGAGCGCTCGATCAAGCGCGACATGGAGAGCGGCGTCGATGTCGTGCGCGTCATGACCGTGCATGCGGCGAAGGGGCTCGAAGCCAAGATCGTTTTCCTGCCGGACACCTGCGGCGCGCCGTCGCATCAGCATGACCCGAAGATATTCGCGCTCGACGACCGCCAGACGGGCGCCTTCGCGATCGCCTGGTCGCCGCGCAAGAGCCTCGATTGCAAGGCTGTCGCCGACGCGCGGGAGGAAAT
>JBKQMI010000209.1:0-2619 GCA_052146775.1 Methylocella sp.
GGCGATCGCGATCCTCCCGCTGATCGTCGTCTTCGCCGCCAACCGCGCGCTGACCCTCGCGATCCCCGCCGTCTACGGCGCGAAGCATGAGGCGCAACTTGCCGGGATGGCCGCGCCGGTCACCGCCGACGTCGCCTCCCTCACCGCAATATGGGCCGTCGAGGGCGCGCTGATCTTAGGGGTCCTCACCGTCTTCGCCTTCGCGTTTCGACCTGTGCTCGCGAAATTCGCGGACGGGTCGAAGGCGGCGGTCTCAGGCGCGCTGCTCGCCTCGATGAACACCGCGTCGGAATACGGCTTCGGCGCCGTTATCGCCGCGCTGCCGGGATTCCTCACCATCCGCGACGCGCTGGCGCAGATCCCTAATCCGCTGGTCAACGAGGCGATCACCGTCTCGACGCTCGCCGGCATCACGGGTTCGGCCTCAGGGGGCCTCAGCATCGCCCTCGCCGCAATGTCGAAGCAGTTCATCGCGGCCGCGGAGGCGGCCCATATTCCGATGGACGTGCTGCACCGGGTGGCGGCGATGGCGAGCGGGGGCATGGACACGCTGCCGCATAATGGCGCGGTCATCACGGTGCTGGCGGTGACCGGCCTGACGCACAGGGTCTCTTATGGAGACATTTTCGCTGTGACCATACTGAAGACGGCGGCGGTGTTCGTGGTGATCGGCTTCTACTACGCCACGGGGCTCTACTAGATCACGATGTCTTTGGATTGAATCAATCCAAAGACATGAGCATGATCGATTCCAATAATTCAGAGCGGGATGCGGGCGAAAAATGGTTTCCACTTTTCCTCATCCCGCTCTATCAGAGCATGATGATTCAAAGCTGAATCGATCGTGCTCTCTATACCTTTGTTGGCCGCGCCCCCTGGCTAATCGCCGTCCGGCGTTTTCATCTTCTCCAGCACCTGATCCATCGAGAACGTCGCCGCTTTCTGCCGGGGCGGAAACTCCTTGAAGGTCGCAAGGAACTGGGCGACATATTTTTGCGCCGGGACCAGCATGAAAGCGTGGTCGAGCAGCCAGTCATAATAGGTGTTCGAGGTGATCTCCGCGCGCTCGTAAGGGTCGAGCCGCAGATTGAAGATCAGCGGCACGCGCAGATGCGTGAAGGGCTCCGCCCAGACCTGCAGCGTTCCCGTCGCCCGCTGCTCCAGGAATACGAACTTCCAGTTGTCATAGCGAAGGCCGGTGAGATCGCCGTCGTCGGAGAAGTAGAAGAACTCCTTGCGCGGGCCTTTCGGCGCCTCGCCTGTGAGATAGGGCAGAAGATTATAGCCGTCGAGATGGACCTTATAAGTCTCCTTGCCCGCCTCATAGCCGGCGAGCAGCTTTTCCTTGACGTCGGGAACGCCGGCCATCGCCAGCAGGGTCGGCAACCAGTCGAGATGGGAGACGATCTCGTTCGAAACCGAGCCCGGCTTGATCTTGCCCGGCCAGCGCACCATCGCCGGCACGCGATAGGCGCCTTCCCAGTTCGAATTCTTCTCGTTGCGGAACGGCGTCATCGCCGCGTCCGGCCATGAGTTCATATGCGGGCCGTTGTCGGTCGAATACATGACGAAGGTGTTGTCCGCGACGCCAAGCTCCTTCAGCTTGGCGAGAACGGTTCCGACATTCCTGTCATGGTCGATCATCGCATCGGCGTAGGGGCCAAGCCAGCGCCCGGCCTGACCGAGGCTTTCCGGCTTCACATGGGTGCGGAAATGCATGTGGGTGAAGTTGACCCACAGGAAGACCGGCTTGCCCGCCTTGACCTGCTTTTCGAGGAAGCCGGCCGCGCGGTCGGCGATGTCGTCGTCGATGGTCTCCATCCGCTTTTTGGTGAGCGGACCGGTATCCTCGATGGTCTGCGCGCCATCGGCGTTGGCGAAGCTGTGGATGACGCCGCGGGGGCCAAAATTCTTGCGGAAATTGGGGAATTCCGGGTCATCGGGCTTCGGATAGTCGGGAAGCTCCGGCTCTTCTTCAGCGTTCAGATGATAGAGATTGCCGTAAAATTCGTCGAAACCATGCGCGGTCGGCAGGAACTCGTCCTTGTCGCCAAGATGGTTCTTGCCGAACTGGCCGGTGGCGTAGCCCTGCGCCTTGAGGAGTTCGGCGATGGTCGGATCTTCCTTGCGCAGGCCAATGTCGGCGCCGGGCAGTCCGACCTTGCTGAGGCCGGTGCGGAAAACGCTTTGCCCGGTGATGAAGGCCGAGCGCCCCGCCGTGCAGCTCTGCTCCCCGTAATAATCGGTGAAGATCATCCCGTCGGTGGCGATGGAATCGATGTTCGGCGTGCGGTAGCCCATCAATCCGTTGGTGTAGGCGCTGATGTTGGATTGGCCGATGTCGTCGCCCCAGATAATGACGATATTGGGTTTGCCGGCTGCCTGCCCTTTTGCCGGCGCGGGGGCTGGCTGCGGCTGTTGCGCCAGAGCGGGCATGGCAATCGCCCCGATCATCAGGCCGAGCGCAAGACATCCGCCAAGATACGGTTTCAATTCCATCCGTGTCCCTCCCATTTCGTTTTTATACTGCGCCGCTGAAGGCGGAAGCCGGGCCCCGTGCGCTGAACGTTAAGCGGTCTGCCTTGCGACTGAAGGTCAGGCGGAGGAGGATTTGGCTCC
>JBKQMI010000210.1:0-33099 GCA_052146775.1 Methylocella sp.
GCACGCGTGCGCCGATCTCCTCCGTCATCTCCCTTGTGTCGATGACGGGGTTCAGGCGCCGGTGCAGCGCGAACAGGATTTCGAGCTGGCCGAGATCAGCTTCGACAGCCGATTTCATATCGGGATATTGCAGTTTGCAGGCGAGCGCCGCGCCGTCTTCGGCCACCGCACGGTGCACCTGGCCGAGCGAGGCCGCCGCCGCTGGGCGCAGATCGAAGCTATCAAATCGCGAGCGCCAGTTTGGACCGAGTTCGGCCTGCATCCGCCGCTTGACGAAGGCGGCGCCCATTGGCGGGGCGTCGGCCTGGAGCTTTTGCAATTCCTCCGCATATTGGGGCGGCAGGACATCGGGGATGGTCGCCTGCATCTGGGCGACTTTCATCATCGGGCCTTTGAGGCCGCCCAGCGCCTGCGCCAGCGCGGCGGCGTTGGCCGCGCCGCCGCCGCCGATGAGGCGCGCGCCGGCGATGCGCGCCGCGACGCCGCCGATATTCGCCCCGACTCTCGCATGGCGCGCCGCGCGCGCCGAAAAGCGATTGGCCTCCTTGTCCCTGCGGGGTCCCGGATGATCTTGCAAGTCGCGCCGCCTTTTCGAACGAGATCGTGCGTCGCAAGAGCTTGAGCACGATCGGGCGATCATGCCCAGCATTCAAGTCCGTCCGTCAAGCGCGCGGCGGTCAATGCTTCGAGGGGAAGCGCTTCAAGCGGTTGCTGGGATGGTTCAGCAGCCGGCGAGGCCCGCCTCCAGGCTTGCATCGAATTCGGCGAAATCGAGCCGAACCTCGACGTCATTATCTTCGCTCCGATGCGACAGAAAGCCGAGTTCGCCCGCCATTTGCAGCATGTTGAAATTATCGGCGGCGATAAGCCCGACCACGGCCTTGAGGCCGCGCCGTCTTGCGCATTGCAGGATTTCGGTCATCAGCCGGTAGCCGAGGCCATGATGCTTGAAATCGGAGCGCACCATGATGTCGTATTCGGCCGTATCCGAATCGGGATGAGCCTGCGCGAGATGCACGATGCCGAAAATCTCCTCCGGGCCCGAATCGGGCAAGGTCGTCGCGACGATGGCGACGTCCGTCTCCGGATCGAGATGCGTGAATTTTTCCGCCATCTGGCCGGCGAAATCATGCGCCGCCCCGAGCAGACGGAAATGAATGTCCTGCGCCGAGGCGTGCGAAAACATCTCGACGAGACGCCGCCCGTCGTCCGGGCGCACGTATCGCAGCTGAAACACTTCGCCGTCGAAGAGCTTGATGGTGTGGCGCCTGTCGGACTTCCGGAGCGGCTTGTTCATGGAGTTGGGCCTCGTATTATCTTTGCAGATCGCGTCATGAGCGGGGGCGCCCGCATGGCGCGAATCAAGCTGCGTCTTTTGCGCTTTGGCCTGATGATCGAGAGAATAACCGGGGAAGATGCCCCGAGCGTGACGGTTGTCGGCGGGCCGCATCATTCCGGCGGCGACGATCGGGGTGCGTCACGGCTCGACTTCGAACTTCGTCGAACTGGCCTCAATCGGCCTTCCTGCATTCTTCAATATGTCTCGGTTTGGGTTGTTTTGCAATGCAGCAATTTTACGCAGCGCCCGATCGGGGAAAATGTGCGCGATCATGCCGATGGCGCCGTCTTGGCGCAAAGAGGATGCCTTGCTTCTTCTTAGTAAAGTTCGCAAAAACAATAAGTTATATTGTATCCGCCGCATCGGAGAACAGGTCCGGCGACGAGATGTCGCGCCGCGATAAGATGAGCGCCGTTTCGGCGCCTACGCCGACCCAGCGGCGATGATGTGAAAGAAGCCGCCGCTGACCAACTTGCGCCGGCTGCCCTCTGGTTGCTCGGCTCCGCCGTGGGCGTCGCGAACGAAGGCGAAAGGCGGGTCAGCCTCCTTCGCCGTTTCCGCCGTCGCGTAATGAAATTCGTGGCCGCGCAGCCGCGCCCCGGCGGGCCTAAGCGGAGGGTCCGCCGCCAGCCGCGCGTCGCGATAGCCAAGATTGAGCTTTCGCTCCGCGAAACTGAAGGCGGGACCGAGCCGTCCGGCCATCTTGTGCGTCCGGCCGGATTTGTCGGTGAAGCTCTGGCCGAGAACCATGGAGCCGCCGCACTCGCCATGCACCGGTTTTGCCTGCGCGAAGCTGCCCAGCCCCGCGAGAAACCGGCCCGCGGCGGCGAGTTCGCCGGCGTGGAGTTCGGGATAGCCGCCCGGCAGCCAGAAGAGATCGCAGTCGCCCGGCGGCGGCTCGTCGGCATCGATCAAGACGGGAGCGCCCCGCCGGTCTTATTCTCGATCGAACGGCAGGTTTCCTGGCTCGCGGATCGCCGTCGCGCGCCGCCTTCCCAGGAGTTCTTGAACTCCCAGTGGCGCTTCGGCGCGCGACTACCTGCTTACAGTTGCGGGGGCAGCTCTGGATTGGCGCGCCTTACGGCGCGGCGCCGCATTCCCATTCACCCCTCGACGAGAGGGACCGTTACGGGACGGGGGACTGGACAGAACGGGCGCAGTCTCAATCGGACCCCGATTTCACTGGAAGCAGGCGTCGAGAGTCTTGTCCCAGTCGGCCGGCTTATCCTCGTGGTCCGAGGGCCGATCGCGGCCCCACGCGCCGTCCGAGCGCGCCCGCAGATAGACGTAGATGGGAGTCAGGTAGCACATGACGTTCTTGTTGACGCCGAAGGCCGGCATCACGAGATCCTGCGAGGCGCTAACGTTTCGCTTGCCGCCGATGATGGTGCCCTCCACCTGGTCCGCGGTGAGCGACTTCAGCGAATTGACGAGGGAGGGCGCATAGGAGGAGCCGAGCGCATCCGGGCCATGGCAAGCGAGACAATTCGCGCCGTACATGCGGTAGCCGATGAAAGTGTACCAGTCGACCTTGCCGCCCTTGATATTGTAGGTGGGATTGCCCTGCTTGTCGAAATATTCCCCGTCCGTCGAGGAGACCGGCGCTGGATCGCCGGCGCCGTCCGCGCGCGCCGCATGCGCGCCGAAAGCGAGACCGCTGACGAGCAGGCACAAAAGCAAAGCCCTGTTTCTCATGGTGTTATTTCCTCCCGGAGCCTTTCAAGGCCGCCTATTTCTTCAGTCGCAGGCGCGGACGAGCAACGCGAAAACCGGGCCAAAGCTCCGGGAGGCGACAAAAAACTCGATTGACCGCGGCGCGGGCGCGACATCCGTGAGGGGCGCGGTTCGGCCGGGCGCGGTCTCGCCTTCGATCATTCGCGCCGCCGGAGCATGACGATTTGAAAAATCCAAATGGTCATGCTTCTTCATCTGTTTAGTTTTACCGCAGACTTGCCGCATGATTTCTGACCAGGCCCCGACTTCTCCGTAACGGAACGATCCTTTCAATGAGCGAACCGCTGGACGAAGCGTCAAGCCGGCGCCATCGCGACAAGATGCAAAAGCGAAAGGCCGCGCAGGACGCCGAGGTCGCGGGCAAAACCATCGCCGGGAAGGGCCTGCTCATCGTCCACACGGGAGCCGGCAAGCCCCAACTCATCGAGGCCGCCGATCTCGTCACCGAGATGGCGCTCGTCCGGCATCATTTCGCGGCGGGCGTCAGGGCGCAGCAAGGCGTCGAGTTTTGAACGCGCCGGCGAAGGCCCTGATGATTCAGGGCACGGGATCGGACGTCGGCAAGTCCCTGATCGTCGCCGGCCTCTGCCGCGCCTTTCGCGATCGCGGCCTCAAAATCTTGCCATTCAAGCCGCAGAACATGTCGAACAACGCGGCCGTGACGGCCGATGGCGGCGAGATCGGCCGCGCGCAGGCCCTGCAGGCGCGGGCCTGCGGCGCGGCGCCCTCGGTCGACATGAACCCGGTGCTGTTGAAGCCGCAGGGCGGGGCCGGCGCGCAGGTGGTGCTGCGCGGGCGCGTGATCGGCGCCGCCGCCGCGCGGGACTATCAAGAGCTGAAGCCGACGCTCCTCGGCGCCGTTCTGGAGAGTTTCGCACGCCTCGCCGCGCGGGCCGATCTCGTCATCGTCGAAGGCGCGGGAAGCGCCGCCGAGATCAATCTGCGCAAGAACGACATCGCCAATATGGGTTTCGCCCGCGCCGCCGACGTTCCGGTAATCCTCGTCGGCGACATCGACCGCGGCGGCGTCATCGCCCAGATCGTCGGAACCAAGGCCGTGCTCGATCCCGCCGACGCCGCCATGATCAGGGGCTTCCTCGTCAATCGGTTTCGCGGCGACCCGACGCTCTTCGCCGACGGCATGACCCTGATCGAGAGCATGACCGGCTGGCCGGCGCTCGGTCTCATACCATTTTGCCCGGCCGCCGCGCGCCTTCCGGCCGAGGATTCGTTCGGCCTCCCTGAGAGGCGCCGCGTCGGCTCCGGAAAAATCGTCATTGCTGTGCCGGTGCTGCCGGGGATCTCCAATTTCGACGATCTCGATCCGCTCGCACTGGAGAGCGACGTCACGCTCGCCATGGTTCGCTCCGGCGAGGTTTTGCCTTCTGAGGCGCAACTCGTTCTGCTGCCGGGATCGAAAACGACCATCGCCGATCTCGCGGCGCTGCGGCGCGAGGGCTGGGACATCGACATCGCCGCGCATGCGCGGCGCGGCGGCCATGTGATCGGCCTTTGCGGCGGCTATCAGATGCTGGGCCGGACGGTCAGCGACCCAACGGGCCTCGAAGGCCCGCCCAGCGTCGTTCCGGGTCTCGGCCTTCTCGATATCGAAACGGAGCTGGCCGGCGACAAGCGCCTCGCGCCCGTTCGTGGCCGCTCAGTGGAGGACGGCGCGCCTTTCGAGGGCTATGAGATGCATCTCGGGCGCACCTCGGGGGCAGGCTGCGAGCGGCCGATGCTTGTTTTCGACGATGGCCGGCGCGACGGGGCCGTCTCCGCCGAGGGACGCGTCGGCGGCTGTTACGTGCATGGGCTTTTCAGCGAACCGGCGCAGCGCGCCGCCCTCATGGCGCGGCTCGGCGGAGCGGGGTCGGGTCTCTCCTATGAGGCCTCGGTCGAGGATGCGCTCGATGCGGTGGCGGCGCATCTTGAGGCGCAAATCGACCTCGACCGGCTCCTCACCCTCGCGCGATAAGGATTAGCGCCAGAAGCGCCAGCGCGCTCCAGTGGACGAGACAGGCGCGCCGGTAGAGGGCGAGCGCGCGGAAAATATCGCGGCTTCTCGCTCCCTCGGCGCCATCGCCGATCCAGCCGTCCGTGATCTCTTTGCCGCCGTAGAGGCGTGGGCCGCCGAGCCGCTGGCCCAGCGCGCCGGCGAAAGCCGCCTCCGGCCAGCCGGCGTTGGGGGAGGGGTGGCCGCGCGCGTCGCGCCGCGCTACGCGCCAGGCCGCCGCCGGATCGCCATCCGTCAGCAGAGCGGCGATCGCGATCCACAAAGCCGACAGCCGGGCCGGCGCCAAATTGGCGAAATCGTCGAGTTTTGCGGCGGTGAAGCCGAAGGCCGCATGGCGCGGCGTGCGATGGCCGATCATGCTATCGGCGGTGTTGATCGCCTTGTAGCAGGCGCCGCCCGCAAGGCCACCGAGCGCGAGCCAGAAGGCCGGCGCGACGATTCCGTCGGAAAAATTTTCGGCGAGGCTCTCGATTGCCGCCCGGCATACTCCGGCCTCATCGAGGCTCGCGACATCGCGCCCGACGATCGCCGCGACCGCGCGCCGTCCCGCAGCGAGGCCCTGATCGTCCAGCGCCCGCGCCACCGCGCGGACATGAGAGTCGAGGCTGCGTTGCGCGAGAAGGCTCGAAGCAATCAACGCAAGCAGGCAAAGGGCCGCGGGCGCCGGCAGGCCGAGATGCGCGATCAGCGTGTTGACAAGCCAGGCGGCGGCGACGGCGGAGGCGAGGATCAGGGCGAGCGCGGCGCCGCCAAGAAGCCGCCTTTGGCCGAAAGACAGCTCTTCGCGATTGAGGCGCCGGTCGAGCGCGCCGATCAGCGCGCCGAGCCATGTCGCCGGATGACCGATCCGCGCGAAAACGGCGGCCGGGTAACCGATCGCCGCCTCGATTGCGAGCGCGAGGACGGTAAGTTCAAGGTTTGCGGCGAAATCCAC
Organism: Methylocella sp.; assembly: GCA_052146775.1. Lineage (GTDB taxonomy): Bacteria > Pseudomonadota > Alphaproteobacteria > Rhizobiales > Beijerinckiaceae > Methylocapsa. The sequence continues at coordinate 6,022 of JBKQMI010000210.1, forward strand.
GTCGAAATCCGATAGGTCAGGGCGTTGCGATGGACCATAATCCAATCGCGCGAAGGGGTTCGCCGAAATCGGGAAGGCCATGCGTTTGTGGGAGGAAAGAGCGTTCAGGATCGATCGTACAGGCGGCGATCTCCTCAACCCGCCCCAATCCCACGGCGGCGATCTCTCCCTCGCCCGCAAAACCTTCCCCGCCGCGCCGGAGCCCTGGCTCGATCTTTCGACCGGCGTCAGCCCTTACGCCTATCCGTTTCATGCGCCGCCTCCCGAGAGTTGGACCCGCCTGCCGGACGCCGCCGCGCTGGCGGCGCTGGAAGCCACTGCCGCCGCCGCCTATCGCGCAGCGTCGGATGCGCGCGTCGTCGCGGCGCCGGGGACGCAGGCGATTATCGGCTGGCTGCCGCATCTTTTTCCGGCGCGGCGGGTCGGCGTGCTCGGCTTCACCTATTTCGAGCACGCGCAGACTTGGGCCGCCAGCGGCGCCGCCGTCTCCATCGCCGGCGACCTCGGTGAACTCGAAGACATAAGCGGACGCGAAGAGCTGGACGTCGCTGTCATCGTCAATCCAAACAATCCCGATGGGCGGATCGTCGCGCCGGAGCGCCTTCGCGCGCTCGCCGATTTCTTTCAAAGGCGCGGCAAGCTCCTCATCGTCGATCAGGCTTTCGCCGATTTTCTCGACCCGGCGACAAGTTCCGCGCCCCCGCAAGCCCTCGTTCTGCGCTCCTTCGGCAAGGCCTATGGCCTGCCGGGGCTGCGGCTCGGCTTCGCCCTAGCGCCTCCCGATTGGGCGCAAAAGCTGCGCGCGGCGCTTGGCGCATGGCCGGTCTCGGGCGCGGCGATCGCCATCGGCGTCGAGGCGCTCTCCGACGCCGCATGGCTCGCCGCGACACGCGAAAAGCTGTCGGCGGACGCCGCCGCGCTCGACGCGATCCTCGCAGATACGGGCTTTACGCCTCTAGGCGGCGCGCCGCTGTTCCGGCTGGCGTCGGCCCTGGACGCGCCGGGCCGGTTTCAGGCGCTGGCCGAGGCGGGGATCTGGGTGCGGCGCTTTGCGGACCGTCCCGACTGGCTTCGCTTCGCCATCCCGAAAGGCGAGAGCGACAGGGCGCGCCTTCGCGCCGCGCTCGGCGCGCCGGCGTCCGAAGAAAGCAGCTTGGTCAGTCCACGTAGTTTAAGTCGTCTTTAAGTTTGCAAGATCAAAGATCTTATACACTTTCATGCCGAGCTATTCTTGGTTTCAATATCGTTCAGCGCTTCTGTTACTGTCGTTAGCGCCTGCCGCACCTCCGGGTAGGCTCCGCCCAGGGGAAGCTACTCTCAGCATTGCCGCGGAGCCTCGGCCGGCGTTTTGAGTTGGGCGCTGCTGTTCTGGATTTAGCGAGCGACTCCCGCGCGTTTTCCGGTCATGATGGCCGGGCGGCCTCACAGCGAGGCCCCTCTCGCCGCGCGGAAGCTGGCCATGAAATCGATCGGCCGCAAACGCGGCATGTGCGAATGGGACGGCTTCACCGAGGCCGCGCCGCATCTGCGCGGCATCATGGCGCGCGGCGAATCCGGCCGGCTCGCGCCCTTCCATCTGCTCTCCGAGCCGGGCGTCACCGCGAGCGAGCAGCGCGCCTGCTCCGAACTCTGGATCAGGGATCGGCTCGCCGCCGCCCGGCCGGAATGCGCCAACCTTGATTTCCGCTTCGATCGCGGCGCACGGACAAAAATCCGCCTCGGCTATCTCTCCAGCGATTTTCAGGACCATGCGACCGCGCTCCTGCTGATCGAGACGCTGGAGGCGCACGACCGCGCCCGCTTTGACGTGCGCGCCTATTCCTATGGCGCCGACGACGGCCGGACGATGCGTAAAAGACTGCAAAAGACCTTCGACGCCTTCAGCGATGTCGCGGGCCTGACCGATGTCGAGGCCGCGCGCGCGATCCACGCCGACGGGATCGACATTCTCGTCGATCTCAAGGGCTACACGCTAAATGCGCGCACCGGCATTCTGCTGCTGCATCCCGCCCCGGTTCAGGTGAACTATCTCGGCTATCCCGGCACGCTCGGCGCCGATGTCTGCGATTACCTCGTGACCGACCGATTCATCACGCCGCCCGGGAGCGCGGCGGATTATTCCGAATCCTTCGCCTATATGCCGCATTCCTATCAGCCGCATGGGCGCGGCGCGGCTCTTGCCCCAAAGCCCGGCCGCGCGGAGATGGGCCTGCCGGCGACGGGCTTCGTGTTCTGCAGCTTCAACCAGCATTACAAGTTGACGCCCGAGCTGTTCGGCCTCTGGTGCCGGCTGCTCCAATGCGTGCCGGACAGCGTGCTCTGGCTGATCGACGGGGACGCGGCGCGCGGCAATTTGCGTAACGAAGCGCTGCGCCGGGGCGTCAGCCCTCACCGCCTCGTCTTTGCGCCGGACATGGCGCAGGCCGGGCATCTTGCGCGGCTGCAACTCGCCGATCTCGTGCTCGACACGGCGCCCTGCGGCGCGCACACGACCGCGAGCGACGCCCTCTGGGCCGGCGCGCCCATCGTGACCTGCCCGGGAGACACCTTCGCGTCTCGCGTCGCCGGCAGCCTGCTTCACGCCAGCGGGCTCAAGGAGCTGATCGCCGCCGATCTCGACGGCTACTTCGATCTCGCCCTCGATCTTGCGACCAACCCGCAGCGGCTCGGCGCTCTTCGCGCCCGGCTGGAGCGCAATCGCGCGACATGCGCGCTGTTCGATGTCAGAGGCTACACCGCCGACCTCGAGAATATGTACGAAGTCATGTGGCGGCGGCGTCAGGCGGGTCTGCCGGCCGCGCCGATCGGCTGACGCGCCGGCATGGCCGCCGCGGCGCGTCGTGTCGCGTGGCGGATCGCGTTCATGTCTTTGTTCGCCGCATGATCCTGTCTAAAAGCTCAGCAGCGTCTTGTAAGATCATGCGCTGGCGAATCGGCGCCGTGGAGGGATTGCGGTGTTGTCTGGACGGATTTTTGAACTCGATATCCTCGCAATCTGCGCCGCGATCATCATCATCCTCATCGGCGGCGCCGCGGCGGTTGGCAACTGGCTCGGCCGGCGGTTCCGCAAGCCCGGCGCGGACGGCGCCGACATCGGCACGCTGACGGCGGCGGCTCTTGGCCTGCTCGCTCTGCTGCTCGCGTTCAGCTTCTCCATCGCGCTGTCGCGTTTCGACGCCCGCCGCGGCTTGGTTCTGGATGAGGCGAATGCGATCGGCAGCACGGCGAATTTCGCCCGGATGCTGCCGGAGCCGGAGCAGGGGACGATCCTTGGCCTGCTGCGCGACTACGCCGCCCTGCGCATAACGCTCGGCGATCCGTCCGACGCGACGATGCAGCAGGACATCGCCGGGTCGCTGGATCTGCAGACAAAGCTGTGGCGGGAGGCGGTCGCTTTGAGCGTCGCGGCGCCGCAGTCGCTGCCCGTCGCGAGTTTCGCCAAAGAATTGAACGAGTTGAACAATATCCATGAAAGACGGCTGACGAACCTGCGCTACCACGTCCCGCGCGCGGTCATCCTCATGCTGATCGGGGTCGCGATCGTCGCGATGGGTTTCACCGGCTACAATTCCGGCGTTTTCGGCGCGCGGCGGCGGGCGCCGGACCTCATCATGTCGGTCACGATCGCCCTTTTGATCCTGCTCGTCCTCGATCTCGACGATCCGCGCCAGGGGCTGATTCAGGTGCCCGTTCAGCCGCTTATCGACGCCGCCGCCGGCATCGGTCCTTAGATCGCGATGATTTTGGATTGAACCAATCCAAAATCATGAACGTGATCGATTCCAAAAGCTTAGAACGGGATGCGGGCGGAAAAGCGGTTTCAGCTTTTCCTCATTCAGCTTTGGCCGGCGCTACCTCCGGCCCGCGCGCAGGGCGGTGGACGAGAGGCCGGAGCGCGGCCCGTGCAGGAACACGAGAGCCGGGGGCCTCGCGGTCGCGAGCCTTACCGCGTCGCTCTCGCAGAGGCGGTAAGGCGCGAGCGCTTGTCCCGCGCGGGAGAACATTGATTTCAGCGTCGAGCCGGGACGGTCGATCACAGCGATCGGCACGAGCGAGACGAGGTCGCGCCAGCGCCTCCATCGGTCGAGGCCGGCGAGGTTGTCCGCCCCCATGATCCAGACGAAATCAACGCCGGGGCAGCGCTGTTTCAGCCACGCGATGGTCTCGAAACTGTAGGTCGTGCCGATCGCCGCCTCGATTCCGCTGATTTTGATGCGCGGGTGACTGGCGATTTTTTGCGCGGCGCTCATGCGGTCCGCCAGCGGGGCGAGTTCCGCCTTGTCTTTCAAGGGGTTGCCGGGGCTCACGAGCCACCAGACGCAATCGAGCCGCAGCCGGCGCAGCGCGAGCAGGCTCGCCGCCCGGTGCCCTTGATGCGGCGGGTTGAAACTGCCGCCAAAGAGGCCGACGCGAAGCCCTGGCGCGAAAGGCGGCAATCTTACATGGCCGGTCGAGCGCGGGCCGACGAAAATAGAGCCGACATGGTCCGTTACCGCATTGTCTTCATGCAGGCTGTTGGATGTTTCACGTGAAACGCCCGCGCCTGTTTCACGTGAAACACCTTTGCCGCGCGCTTCCGCCTTCACGGGCGAATCTGTCCGTCGCCATGCAGGCGATATTTGAAAGAGGTTAGCTGTTCGAGGCCCACAGGGCCGCGCGCGTGCATGCGTCCGGTCGCGATTCCGATCTCGGCGCCGAAGCCGAATTCGCCGCCGTCGGCGAATTGGGTCGAAGCGTTGTGGATCACGATCGCCGAATCGACCTCGTTCAGAAAGCGCTTCGCCGCTCCATCGTTTTCGGTCACGATGCAATCAGTATGACGACTGCCATATAATTCGATGTGATCGATCGCCTGGTCTATGTTGTCTACAACGCGCGCTGCGATGATGGCGTCGAGATACTCAGCGCTCCAGTCCTCAACGCTCGCGGGCGTCACGCGCGAATCTACAGCGCCCGCCTCAACATCGCCGCGCACGGCGCAGCCGGCGTCGAGCAACATTTTGACGAGGGGGCCAAGGTGGGTGGCGGCGCAGGCGCGGTCAATGAGCAGCGTCTCGGCCGCGCCGCAGACGCCGGTGCGGCGCAGCTTCGCGTTCAACACGATCCGCTTGGCCTTGGTGAGATCGGCGTCCTCATGAATGTAGACATGCACGACGCCTTCAAGATGCGCGAACACAGGCACGCGCGCCTCCGCCTGCACGCGCGCGACGAGGCTCTTGCCGCCGCGGGGCACGATGACGTCGATAGCGCCGCCAAGCCCCGCCAGCATTTCGCCGACAGCGGCGCGATCGGCCGTCGGTACGCGCTTGATCGCGGCGGCAGGCAACCCCGCCTCGTCGAGGCCCGCGACGAGACATTCGTGGATCGCCTGCGTCGAGCGCAGGCTTTCCGAGCCGCCGCGCAGGATCGCGGCGTTGCCTGCCTTGAGGCAGAGCGCGCCGGCGTCCGCCGTCACCGCCGGGCGACTTTCATAGATGATGCCGATGACGCCAAGGGGCGTCGCGACCCGCTCGATCATAAGCCCGTTCGGGCGCTCGAAGCGCGCCAGCACGCGGCCGACGGGATCCGGCAGCGCCGCGATCTCCTCGACGCCTTTCGCCATCGCCTCGATGCGCGCGGCGTCGAGGTCGAGGCGATCGAGAAATGAGCCCGCGACGCCTTTGGCTTTGGCGGCGGAAAAGTCCTGCGCGTTGGCGGAGCGGATTTTTTCGGCATTGGCGCGGATTGCGGCGGCGGCGGCGCGCAGCGCATGGTTTTTTGTCTCGGTGGAGGCAAGCGAGAGCGTATGCGCGGCCTTCCGCGCATCGCGCCCGATCCGCGCCATCATGGCGGGAAGATCCTCGGCGCCGCTCTCGACGCGTTTTAAATTGTCCATCGCCTTTGCTTTCGCCTGTCTTTCAGAGGCGCTTCGATACCCCAAGACTTAGGCAATATTTTCAGGGGGTGCAATGCGAGGCCCCACGCGTCCGGCTCCGTGCGGCGTCGGCATCGGAAAGCTAGCTGTTTCATCCCTGGCATTGATGGCGCATTCTTGCCGCAAGAATCAAGGGATGCGCTATGAGACAAGTTCCGTGCGGCGGGGCCGCGCCGCCGCCGGCGGCTGTCCGTCGAGCGATACAAATAGTCAAGAGAGCATAAGGGCGCTCGCCAGGCGCTAGGGGATCAACCCGAAGACAGTCGCCAGGCGAAGGAAGTGGGGGACGGCGCGCCAGCGTGGGCGCGCACGAGCATGGGTTACTCCATAAGCGCGCGAGAGAGATTTTTGGCGTTGGCGAAGGCTTGCTCCTGCGCTTTGGCGATACGGGCGGAGGCGACGTCTATGCCCGTCAGGTCAGTGCGGTCGAGGATGGCGCCGCGAAAATCAGCGCCGCTTGCGTCGGCGCGGCTGAGCGAAGCCCCTTTGAAATTGGCGCCGCGCAGATCGGCGAATTGCAGATCATCGCGTGAGAGGTTGGCGTCTTCAAAATCCGCGCCCGCAGCATCGGCCGATTTCAGGATGGCGCGCATCAGGCCCATCGATTGATTCTTCATGTCGGCGGAGAGATCGGCCCCTTTAAACTTCGCGCCGCGGAGGCTCGAACGCGTCATGTCGGCGGTGACGCGCGCGCCGGAAAGATCCGCGCCGTCGAATTTTGCGTCGCGCATCTGGCTCGCGAAGAGATGCGCGTTCTTGAGGTTTGCGCCGGAAAAATCCGCGCCGAGCGCGAAGACCTGATCCAGCACCGCACCGGTAAGATTGCTGTTCGAAAAATTCGTCTTGTTCATTCGCGCCGCGCGAAAATCGACGCCGGAAAGATCAAGGTTCGAGAGGTCGAGGCCGTTAAGGCTCTTGCCCGCGAAACTCGTGGGACGCCCCTGAGCGACCTTCACCGCCGCTTCGATGTCCGCGCGCGTCATTTCGGCTGTGGTGAACATGGGGCTCGATAGATCGACCTGGTTCATCATGTCTTGTCCCCGCACGGCTTGCGCCTGTACGAGCCAGAGCGCGACGAGGGCTACGCATGTGCGGCGTTTCAACATAGCGTCAGGCTTTCTCTTGTTCGGGTTGCCGCAAGGGGGTTCGTTCTTGCAAAACTCTCAGCGTCCATTGGGACTAGCTGTCTTGTCCTTGACAGAATGGGCTGGTTTAAAGGACAGGGTGGCGCGGACGAGGGTTCATCACAGCTTTACAATTTCTCCCCCACGCGCATGCCAGCCGATGGCGCCTCCGGGGTAATGGCAGATATCCTGGCAGCCGTCTGCAAGAGCTTGTCGCAAAGCATTCGACGAACGCGCGCCAGATTTACAGACAAGCACGATACGCTTGCCGGAAGGCAAAAGCTTGGCGTCGAAACGCGATAAGGGATGGTTGACAGCGCCCGGAATGTGCCCGGAGGAATACTCATGGGGCTCCCGCACGTCGACGACCACGCAGGCGCCGTCCCGTAATGCCTCCTTGAGGGCGTCGTGCTCAATAATTGTCGCGTCTGGGCTTGCGGCGCGCTTGGCGAATAAACCTGAGAACATCATTAAAGCTCCTTGAGCACAACGAGGAAGACATGCGGTTCCTGCTGACCAATTGGGTGAATGAACCACGAGCGTTGCTTGCGCACACTACGATCAGGGCGGCGTCTAAATATTACCGGACCGGCAAAGGCCATGACGGCTTGATCGAAACCCGTGTCTCCGGTCCTTTCAGTCCTTACACCCCGGCGAGCAGAACAAATCGTACAACAGCGCGATCATGCTGCTCGCCTCCTTGCTCGCCAGTGAATAATAGATCGTCTGCGATTCGCGCCGCGTCTTGACGAGCGCGTCCGCGCGCAGCCGGGCGAGATGTTGCGACAAGGCGGACTGACTTAGACCGATCGCGTCATGAAGAACGCCAACCGACTGCTCGCCCTTATGCAGCTCGCAAAGGATCATAAGCCGATGCCGATTGGCGAGCGCCTTGAGAAAGGCCTCGGCGTTGCCGGCCCGCGATGCGAAATCCGCTAATTTCATGCTTGCTAAATTAGAGTTATCTGATTTATGTGTCAAGCGTTCACTTCGCGGGATTGTCATCATGCGCTTCGCACTTGCTCTGCTCTCCGTAACCATCGTCGCCTCAGCGGCTTCAGCAGGCGAGTTTAGCATTCATACGACTAACGTCGATGACCGAAAAGCGGTGATCGCCACGGTCGAGCCTGTTCATCTGCTCGTCGCGCGCGCGCGCATCGGCGGCACCATCATACGCGTCAATGTGAAGGAGGGAGACCGGATCGCGACCGGCGCCGAGGTCGCGACAGTCGTCGACCAAAAGCTCGCGTTGCAGATGCAGGCGCTGGATTCGCGCATCAAGTCGCAACAGGCGCAGCGCGATCAGGCGAAAATCGATTTCGACAGGGTGCAGGAGCTGCTGCGCCGCGGCGTCAACTCGCAGATGCAGCTCGACCAGGCCCGCACCGCGCTCGACGTCGCCGAGCGGACCGCCGCGGCCATGCGCTCCGATCGCGACGTCATCATGCAGCAGGCCGCCGAAGGAGCCGTCCTCGCGCCCGGGGCGGGGCGCGTGTTGACCGTGCCCGTGTCGGAGGGACGAGTGGTTTTGCCGGGCGAGACGATCGCGACGCTCGCCGAAGATAACTACATCCTGCGACTTTCCCTGCCGGAACGGCACGCCCGCTTCATGCGGGCTGGCGACACGGTGCTGATCGCCGCGCGGGGCGATCAAACCGAATCCGGAGAGACGATGCGAAAGGGCAAAGTGCGCCTCGTCTATCCCGAGATCCAGGGCGGCCGGGTGATCGCCGATGTAGACGTCGACCAACTCGGCGACTACTTCGTCGGCGAACGGACGCGAGTCTATGTCGCAACAGGCAAGCGCGACACGATCATCGTGCCGGCGTCTTATGTCTACCAGCGCGCCGGCGTCAACTTTGTTCGGCTGAAGAGTGGCGCGGAGATTGTTGTCCAGCCCGGCGAGACTGGGCCGGATGGCGTCGAGATTCTCTCTGGCCTCACTGACGGCGATGTGGTGACGCAGCCATGAAACTTGGCATATCCGGCGCGCTTGCGCGCGCCTTCATCACATCGCCGCTGACGCCGCTTCTGCTTCTCGCCGCGCTGATGGTCGGCGGCCTCGCGCTCGTCTCCTTGCCGCGCGAGGAGGATCCGCAGATCAGCGTGCCGATGGTCGACATTCTCATCGAGGCCAATGGCTACAAGGCGAATGAGGCGGTCGAACTCATCACGCGGCCGCTCGAGGACATCATCAAGGGCGTCAACGGCGTCGAGCATGTCTATTCGCAGACGCAGGACGACAGGGTCGTCGTCACCGCGCGCTTCTTTGTCGGCACGGACGAGGATACGGCGGCGCTTCGCATTCACGAGAAAATCCGCGCTCACATTGGCGAGCTGCCGAAGGGCATTCCCGAACCGCTGATAATCGGCCGCGGCATCGACGACGTGGCGACGGTTGTGCTGACGCTCGCCGCCAAGTCGGGGCGTTCCGACCGCTGGTCCGACAACGCCCTCTTTCAGGTCGCCGAAGAGTTGCAGCACGATCTCACCAAGGTTGAGAATGTCGGCTCCAGCTATATCGTCGGCGGCAGTCCGAACCAGATCCGCGTCGAGCCGGACCCGGAGCGGCTTTCGCTTTACGGAATAACGCTCGCGCAGCTCACTGAAAAGCTGACCAACGCCAACCGCGCCTTTCTTGTCGGCACTTTGCGGGAGAAAGACCGCGCCGTCCCGGCCGTCGCCGGACAGACGCTGCAGGGCGTTCCTGACATCGGGCTTCTGCTTCTCACCTCGCGCGATGGCCGGCCCGTCTATGTCAAGGACGTCGCCGACGTTCGCGTCGGCTCGGCCGAACTCGACCGGCGCGCCTGGACCATGACGCGCGATGCGAACGGGGGGCTCGACAAACGGCCGGCGGTCAGCATCGCCATTTCGAAACGCAAGGGCGCCAATGCGGTCGTGGTCGCGCGCGAGATCCTCGCCCGGCTCGGCATCGTAAAGGGGCGGATCGTTCCCGACGACATTGAAGTCGCGGTGAGCCGAAACTACGGCGAGACGGCGAGCGAGAAGGCGGACGAGCTGCTGTTTCACCTCGCGCTCGCCACCATCTCCATCGTGGCCCTCATCACGCTGACGATCGGCTGGCGCGAGGGCGTCGTCGTCTTCGTCATCATCCCGACGACGATCCTGCTGACGCTCTTCGCCTCCTGGCTGATGGGCTACACGATCAACCGCGTCAGCCTTTTCGCGCTGATCTTTTCGATCGGCATCCTCGTCGACGACGCCATCGTGGTGGTCGAGAACATCGTGCGGCATTGGGGTATGCGCCGCGGACGCGGCCTCGTCGACACGGCGATTGAGGCGGTCTCGGAGGTCGGCAACCCGACCATCGTCGCAACGCTGACCATCATCGCCGCTTTGCTGCCGATGATGTTCGTGAGCGGACTGATGGGTCCCTACATGAGCCCCATCCCGGCGAACGCTTCGATGGCGATGCTGTTCTCCTATTTCGTCGCCATGACCATCACGCCATGGCTGTTGTTGAAGATCGCGCGTAGACGCTTTGAAACCGCGGGCGGCGCCGATCATGGCGGCCATGATGTCGGCGCCATGGGCCGTTTCTACGCAGCCGTCGCCCGGCCGCTGCTCACCGGCCGCATCCGCTCGAAAGTCTTCCTTCTGGCGATCGGCGCCTTGACGCTCGCGTCGCTCTCGCTCTTCGCCACAAAGGCCGTGCGCGTCAAATTGCTGCCTTTCGACAACAAGTCGGAAATCCAGGTCGTCGTGGATCTGGCGCGCGGCGCTTCATTGGAGACGACCGATCGCGCGCTCACGGCCATCGCCGATCGCCTGAAAGATTTGCCCGAACTCACCTCGATGCAAGCCTATGTGGGAGCGGCCGCTCCCTTCAACTTCAACGGCCTCGTGCGTCATTACTATCTGCGCGACAAGCCGGAGCAAGGCGAGGTCTCGGTGAATCTTGTCCCCAAAGGAGAGCGCGGCCGCGCGAGCCACGCCATCGCGCTCGACATCCGCAAGCGGCTCGAAGGCTTGCCGCTGCCGCCGCACTCGTCGGTCAAAGTGGTCGAGGTTCCGCCTGGTCCGCCGGTCCTCTCGACGCTGCTCGCAGAGGTCTACGGGCCGGACGCGCCGGCGCGGCGCGAACTCGCCGGAAAAATTCGCAAGGCATTCGAGACGGTCGATTTTATCGTCGACGACGACGATAGTTTCGGCGTGCGGGGCGAGCGGATGCGATTCTCCATCGACCAGGAAGCGCTCGAATTCCATGGCGTCGAGGAGCAGGCCGTGTATGACACGCTCGGCGCGATCCTTGGCGGGGTCAAGATCGGCTATTCGCAGCGCGGCGACGGGCTGAAGCCGATCGACATCACCGTGGCTTTGCCGAAGTCCGCGCTGGCCCTGAACGAACGCCTGCTTTCGACGCCGCTGCCCGCCGGCGGAACGCCGCGCCAGGGCGCCAATGTCGAGCTTGGCGATGTGGTGCGCGTGACCCGCGAACCGGCCTCCTATCCGATCTTCCGCCACAACGGACGTTTCGCGGAAATGGTCAGCGCCGAGGTCGCGGGCCGCTTCGAGGCGCCGGTCTATGGCATGCTGGCCGTCGAGGACGCGTTGAAGGCGATCGATTGGGGCGCCGCCGGGCCGCCGGCGATCAAGTACCATGGCCAACCCATCGACGACGCCAAGCCGACGCTGCTTTGGGATGGCGAATGGGAGGTCACTTACGTGACGTTCCGCGACATGGGCGCCGCCTTCATGGTTGCGATCCTCGGCATTTATTTGCTTGTCGTCGCCCAGTTCCGCTCGTTCAAGCTGCCGCTCGTCATCCTGATCCCGGTGCCGCTGACTTTGATCGGCATCGTGCTCGGTCACTTCATGCTGAACGCGGCGTTCACGGCGACGTCCCTCATCGGCTTCATCGCGCTCGCCGGCATCATCGTGCGCAACTCGATCCTGCTCGTCGACTTCATCCGCCACCGGCGCGCCGAGGGCGTCAGCCTCCGCCGTGCGCTGATCGACGCCGGCTCGATCCGCTTCAAGCCGATCTTCCTCACGGCGGCGGCGGCGATGATCGGCGCGGCGTTCATCCTGAACGATCCGATCTTCCAGGGCCTCGCCATCTCCCTTGTCTTCGGGCTCGCGTCGTCGACGGCGCTAACCGTGTTGGTCATTCCGGCGATCTACGTCTGGTTGCGCGATGATGGGCGCGGATTCGACGACAAGCCGTTCGCCCAGGAAACGCTTGCAAACGACGCGGGGCATCCTGCTTGACTTGTAAAACGTAAGTACCTAAATTAGAAAGATATGAAATATAGATGCGCTCGGGTAGCCGAGCATCCGCCGCCGGACCCGTCATTCGTCGTCAGCGCCGCGCCTGTTTGCAAGGTCCGAAAGGAGACGCAGCAATGTGTATCGACCGCGCCGTCATGGCTTTCGCCGGTGTTGTAATCCTGTTGAGCCTTGCGCTCGCGCAGTGGCTCAGCTCCTACTGGCTGCTGCTCGCCGCTTTCGTCGGCCTCAACCTTCTACAGGCGGCCTTTACCGGATTCTGTCCGCTCGCGCTTATTCTGAAGCGGCTCGGCTTCAAGCCGGGATGCGCCTTCGAATAGACGCGAAGCAACAGGCCCCCGCCGCGAGGGCTTTGCAATAATTCAAACAATTCGAGACGCAGGGAGAGACGAAGTGCCCAAGATTGTTGTCCTAGGCGCCGGCATCGGCGGGATTCCGGCGGCGTTCGAGCTACGCGACTTGCTCGGACGCTCGGCCGACATAATGGTCGTGTCTGATTGCGACTATTTTCAATTCGTGCCGTCAAACCCTTGGGTCGCGGTCGGGTGGCGGCGCCCGGAGGACATCAAGATCGCCTTGCCCGAGGTGTTCGCACGTAAGCGCATCGGCTTTTCCTCGGCGGGCGCGAAGCAGGTCTTTCCGGACGAGAACAGGATCCTTTTAGGCGACGGGACCACGCTCGATTACGACTATCTGGTTATTGCGACCGGTCCGAAACTCGCTTTCGATGAGGTGGAGGGCCTTGGGCCGCAAGGCCACACGCACTCGGTTTGCGCCGTCGATCACGCCGGCGCGGCGTCGAAACAATGGGAGGCGTTTTGTCGCGATCCCGGCCCCATGGTCGTCGGCGCGGTCCAGGGCGCCTCCTGCTTCGGCCCGGCATATGAATACGCGCTCTGCGCCGTCGCCGACCTCCGTAAGCGCAAGATCCGGCATCACGTGCCTATGACCTTCCTGACCTCCGAACCCTACATCGGACATCTCGGATTGGGCGGCGTCGGCGACACGAAAGGAAGGCTGGAGTCGATCATGCGCGACCGCGACATCAAGTGGATCACCAATTGCAAAATCGATCGGGTGACCGCGGACGGCGTCGAGGCCACCGAGGTCAACGAAGACGGCAGCATCAAGCGCACGCACAAGCTTGCCTCGAAATTCTCAATGTTCCTCCCGGCTTTCCGCGGCGTCGACTGTTTCCGGACCGATGACGGGAAATGGATCGAGGGACTGACGAACCCGCGGGGATTCGTCCTCATCGACAAGCATCAACGCAATCCGAAATACCGCAACGTCTTCGCCGTCGGAGTCTGCACCGCGATCCCGCCGGTCGAGCAAACCGCTGTGCCGACGGGAACGCCTAAAACAGGCTACATGATCGAGTCCATGGTGGCGGCGGCCACACATAATATCGCGGATCTCATCGACAATCGGGAGCCGACTCACGAAGCCACATGGAATGCGGTCTGTCTCGCCGACTTCGGCGACAGCGGCGTCGCGTTCGTGGCCTTGCCGCAGATTCCGCCGCGAAACGTCAGCTGGTCGAGCCAGGGCTACTGGGTGCATCTGGCCAAAATCGGCTTTGAGAAATATTTTATGCGCAAGATTCGCACCGGATCGAGCGAACCTGTCTACGAGCGCTACGTTATGAAAAAGTTGGGAATCGAGAGATTGCAGCAGCCGGCGCGGCGGCGCGCTTCTTGATGATTTGGGATCGGTCGCCGATCAGAGTGGCGAAGAGCCGGCCGACGAACGGGATCGAACGAATGGATTCGAACTCCAATGCCGGATTGCCGTCGGCGCGGTTATGCGCTGCGGCGGCGGTCTGGCCGATTACGTCGCCGTCTTGACGATCGCGGCGCCCGATCTCAGCTCCACGGCGAACTTGATCAAAGCCGGCGTGGTTGGAACCGCGAGCTTCTGTTTAATGAGCGTGACGGCATTGGCGACGGTCTTGTAGCCGAGCGTAAGCTGGACCGAGATTTCGGTCAGGCTTTTGCCGTCGCCGAGAAGTTTCACGATTTGTCGTTCCCTGTCGTTCAAATCACGTAGAGGGTCGTTGATCGGCGCCGCATTGATCATCGCGAGAGTCTGCGCAATGGCTTGACCGAGATAGATCGCTCCCGCGCGCACCTTGTCGATAGCCTGAAGGATCGCGTTGGGATCGTCGTTCTTGGTGATATAGCCCTTTGCGCCCTTTTGCAGCGCAAGTGCCACGAAGCTCGGCGCCTCATACATGCTGAATATGATGACCTTGGCCGCGAGATTGTCATCAATGAGCTGTTGGATGATGTCGAAGCCGCTTGCGTCGGGAAGTCCCACATCCAGAAGGATGACGTCGGGCGCGAAATCGCGGTTTAGTGCGAGGCCGGCCGTGGCCGATGACGCCTCCCTGACAGTGAAGTCCGTGCGGCGGCCGAGGATGCGCTGACACCCGTCCGACACGATCGGATGGTCTTCGATCACCAGCACCTTGACCAGGTTGTTCATATTCCGGGATCCTGGACGGATCGCGCAGCCTGCATTTCCGAGCGAAGCGGATACCGGATTGCGCTGAGAAAATGCGTCAAAACAAAAAGTTGGAGTGTTTTCCGATTCCAGCTTCGGCGGATCGGGAAACACTCTAGAAGGTAACCTTTGCGCCGGCGTAAAACGATATCGGCTGCGCCACGGTGATGGATCGTGGGTTGGGGTTCGTGGCGTTTGCGTTGTTGACCAAGGTTTGATTCACAAACTGAGCGGTTGTCCCGGTGTCGTAAAATGTTCCATAGGTCGCATAATGATTGTTGGTCACATTGTTGATCATCCCGAAAATCTGAACATTGTCGTTGACCTGATATGTGCCGCGGAGGTTCACGAAATAATAGGCCGGAAGCTGGGGAAACTGGTTGGAGGGGTCGCCGACATAATATTGGCTGCCGACGAAGACGCCTTCCGCGTTCACTTTAAACTGTGGCGTCACGGCGTAAGTGACGCCGAGCTTGGCGAGATTGCGCGGAATTCCGGTAATGTTGTCGCCAGGACGGACGTAGACGTTCCCGTTCGCATCGGCGAAGGGATTGCTGGGCGAGGAAAAGGTTCCGTTGAATTGATAGGTCGCATTGACATACGCATAATTGGCGTATGCCTGAACGGGACCATTGTTGTATTGCAAACCAACCTCGACGCCCTGCCGCAGGGTCTCGGGAACATTGACGTAATATCCCGTTCCCGTGATCGTGCTCGACTCGCTGAGGATATCGTTGGTGTTGGTGATGTGGAAGTATCCGACCTTGTAGGCGAGCGCGCCGTAGTTATCCGGAATAGTCACAAGACCGCGCGCGCCAGCTTCGATCGTATGCGAGACGACCTGCTTGAGCGGCGGGTCGGAAACCAGATTGTATTCGAGAAGGCAAGGCTGTTGAGGATTTGAGCAATTATTTTCGGACGGGGTCGGCGCCCTGTTCGCCTCGGAGTATCCGCCATAGACGGTCAAAGCCGTCGGCAGGATATTATAGGCGAGGCCGACGACCGGATTGATCCGGCTGTAGGAATTGCTCGTGTTATTGTTGGGCGCTTCGCCGCTCGCATCGTTCAGGTCGATATTGGCGACGTTATATCGCGCGCCGGCCGTAAGCGCCAACTCTTTGGTGATGTTGAAGGTATCGAGCGTGAATACGCCGAAATAGGTCGAGGTCGAATGCACCCAGACGGGGCTAAAGCCGACATTGCCTTGCGTTTGCAGCAGCGCCCCCGAGCCGGGAATGCCGATGAAAATATTCTGGAAGTTCGGTTCGAGGACGCCCAGCGTCGTTGTCGACGAGTAATGCGTGTAGCTCTGATCCACGCTGCCGCCAAAGACAAAATAATTGTCATGGTCCAGAATTTTATCCTTACTGGTGATTTGCTGCTGCGTGCCGAACTGCTGTGAGTGCGTGGCGGTATAGGCGGTCGTTCCATACGGGAAATTGTAACCGAGAAAGGGGATGGGTTGACCATGGTTGGTGAACTGGTAATCGCTCGCAGGACTGCCGCTAAACGCGCCGCTGGGGGGTAGACAGGACGCTCCCGGCGTTCCCGTGGTCCCGTCGGGGTTTACGATATCGCCGCAATTCTGGATGCTGGCGTCGTTGCCGTCGTAGTGATACTGGTCGAATTGGCGGAAATAGAAGTTGCTCGCCAGCGACCATTTGGGCCAGAGGTCGAAGCGGCCCGTGACCTGCGCGAGACCGGCCTGGTTGTTGGTCGTCTGCGGCGTCGTGAAGGCGGCGGTGTAATCCTGATTGACGAGAACCTGAGGCGTCACGCCCTGAACGCCAAGGAGCGAGCGGCCGAATGAGCCGATCGCGTGGAATTCGGAATCCGGCGTGCGGTAGCCGAGGTCGGCGTAGGCGCGCTGGAGATTTTGGGCGCCGAAAGGTCGATATCCGTCGTCTCGCTCAGCGTCGGTCGCGAAATAGAAGCTGTAATTATCGACTTGCTTCCCGTACTGCAGGCTGCCGTAGACGCGGCCGTAGGATCCGCCGTAAATCTGGGCTTCGCCGCCCTGATAGGTGAAGCCGTTCTTCATCGTGAAGTTGAACGCGCCGCCCAACGCATTCAGGCCGAAGATCGGGTTGTTCGTGTAGACGTCGAGGCGATCGATCGCGATCGGCGAAATGAGATCGAGATTGGTGGCGTCGCCGAACGCCTCGTTGATGCGAACGCCGTTTTGATAGACGGCAAGCCCCTGCGCCGTTCCCGAAATTCGCGAGGTATCGAACCCACGGTAGAAAACATCCGGGGAGAGATCAGACCCATCCACGCTGATTGCGATTGCGGCCGGAACGTGGGCGGTTATGGCGTCCGCCACCGCCGGCGATTTCTTGTCTTCGAACTCCTGCCCTGTAACGGTCGAGACGAAGGCTGGAACCTTGTCCTTCTCGAGGCCGCCCGCGCCGGGGACTGGCGTCGGCGCAACAACATCGACTTCAGGGAGCGCCACGAGATTGGTGATGTCCTGCGCCCGCGCGGTCTGGACGAACGCGACGGTTCCAAGCGCCGCAGCGGCCGCAAATGACCACGTCTTTCGCGTTCTCATGAAATCCCCTCGCAAATGGAAGTTACGGCGCTTGCGCAAGCCAGCTGCTTGCCGCGGCGGCATGTCTTGACCGCGCGCAGGAAAACATATGGCCCGTGGCGCAGAGGGCAACAATAAAGAGAGCGAGTTACAGAATAAACAGCGCTATCGTTGCGGAGATGTTACATCAAATTGTTTGTGGCGTGATATTATCTACTTCAATCTGGAATAGTTCTTTCAACTGGCGGACTTTATGACGCAAAAAGGCAAATAGTCCCGGTCAAAAACACCCTTCCGAGCGGATCGGCCGGATCGGCCGCGCGGACTGGACCCAAGCTGCGGCGTCGCGAATCCGTTTCAAGCGTCGTCGGCAGGCGTCAGGCCCGAAGAAGCAACCGCTTGGCTTGCAAAAAATGCGTTGCGTTCAATTTTTCCCCGTCGAGTTCGAGCATCGCCGCGCCCGGCTCGGCCGCGAAAGCGGCGATGATGGCTCTCGCCCTGGCGACCGCCGCGTCTGTCGGCGTGAAAACCGCGTTGATGATTTCGACCTGACCGCGATCGATCGCCAGCTTGCCGTCAAAGCCGTCGCGCCGCGCCGCTTCGCAGTCGATCCGCAATCCGGCGCCGTCCGGCGCACGCGGAGAGACGGCGTCGATCGCCAGAGCGCCGGCCGCGCGCGCGGCGCATAGCGTCAGGCTGCGCGCGAGAACATAAGGCGCGGCGAAGCATCCATCGCGGTCGCGGCTCCTTTCGGCCCCGAGAGCGGCGGACAATTCGTCGGCGCTCCAGGAAAGCGCTAAAAGGCGTCGGCTGGCGCCGGCGAAACTTCCCATCTCGAAGATCGAGAGCGCGGTCGCCCCGGCCATGGCGATGATGCGCGTCGCGCCGTCGGGAAGCCCGCATTGCGCTTCTTTCACCGCGAGTTTGGCGCCAAGATGCTGCAGCGCCCGCCCGTTCAGGCACCTTGGCAGTATAATGCCGTCGGGGGCCGAGGGCATGATGGCGTCGAGATCGGCGTCGATCAGCGGCGTGTCGAGGCCATCGACCCGCACATAGAGGCTCGGGCGCAGGGCTTTCGCTCTGGCCGCGCGAAGCAGTTCGCCGGCGTTTTCGCGCGCGCGCGCCTTTGCCGCGGCCGAAGCCGGATCCGCGAGGTCGAGACAGAGCGCATCCGCCCCGCTGTCCAGAGCCTCGGTGAGTTTGGCCTCGTCGGCGGCGGAAACGAGCAGCAGCGAGCGCATGGGATCAGACCCCCGGGAGCGTCACAAGGCCTGCTCCATTTTCGAATGCGCCTTCATGTCGCGCATAGAGATATAGGTTAGCAGGGAGATGAAGATGAGGGCGGACGAGGAGGCCGCGCATTGGCTGGGCCTTCCTCATGCACCGCCGGCGCTTGTCCGCATCAGGCCCGCGAGCCTGGCGTAGTGCAACAGCAAAATCGTCTTGGCGTCGATGATTTCTCCGCGCTCGATCATCGTCAAAGCCTCATCCAGCGTCGGCTCCAGAATTTCGATGTCCTCGCCCTCATGTTCGAGGCCGCCGCCGGCCCCGATCCGGTCGGCCGCGGCGTATTCGGCGACGAAGAAGGTGAGCTTCTCGCAAAAGACGCCGGGACTCATGTAGCCTTCGAACAGGCGGCGCGGATGGCGCACTCTAAAGCCTGTTTCTTCCTCGGCCTCATGCACGATCCGCGTTTCTGGGTCGCTGCCCTCAAGGCGCCCCGCGCAGACCTCGATCAGGCTGTCGCGTCCCTCTTTGAGGTAGGGCGGAAGCCGAAACTGGCGCACGAGGACGACGGTCGAGCGCGTCGGATCGTAGAGCAGGATAGCGGCGCCGTCGCCGGTGTCGTAGATTTCGAACTTGTGCGTCTGCAGGCGTCCGTCGAGGCGTCTCAATTCGACGCCGAGCCGTTCGAGCAGGCCGAAGCCGCGCGAGACCAGCTCCCGGCCGAGGATGCGAACGCGCTCCCGCACGCTTCAATATCCGAATTGCTCGCGCAGGATCCGCTCGTTCAGCGAATGCCCGGGATCGTGCAGAAGAACGAGATCGGTGGCGTGATCCATCTCGACGGTGACCTCGCGGACATTGCGCAGCTCGAAATGATCGGCGACGGCGGAGACCGGGCGCTTCTCGGCCTGGAGGATCTCGATCGTGACTTTGGCCTTGTCCGGCAGCAGCGCGCCGCGCCAGCCGCGCGGGCGGAAGGCGGAGATCGGCGTCAAGGCCATGATCGTCGCGTCGAGCGGCAGAATGGGGCCGTGCGCCGCGAGATTATAGGCGGTCGAGCCGACCGGCGTCGCGACCATGACCCCGTCGCCCGCAAGCTCGTCCAGCCGCTCCTTGCCGTCGATAAAAATCCTCATCTTGGCCGCCTGGTAGGACTGGCGCAGCAGCGACACTTCATTGATCGCGCGCGCGCGTGAAACGGCGCCTTCCCGGTCGGTCGCCTCCATCAACAGGGGATGCACGGTCTTGGCTTCGGCGGCGGCAAGCCGGCCGGCGAGATTGAAGACGGAGAAATCATTCATGAGGAAACCGATGGAGCCGCGATTCATGCCGTAGATCAGCTTGTTGGAGCCCATGAATCGATGCAGCGTCTGCAGCATGAACCCGTCGCCGCCGAGCGCGACGATGATGTCCGCCTCCTCCGCATCGACATTGCCGTAGCGCGCGATCAGCGCGTCCCGCGCCGCGGTCCCTTCCGCCGACTCATTGGAGAGGAAGGCGATTTTCTCGAAGCGAATTCCTGCCTTCGCGCCAGCGGTCATGGTTTATCGCTCCAGCGCCAAAGCGTCGAGAAAATGCCGCCAAACACAAAATTGGAGCCGTTTGTGAGATTCCATCGGATCGTATAACGCCCCTGCCGCGAGCGACGCGCGTAAAGCGAAGCCTCGGCTCCTCACTCCTACGCCACAAAAATCGGGCGTCAAAACGGGAAATCAGCGGGGCCTCACGCGATAGGCTCCGCGCTGTCGCCGGCGAGAAGAAGCTGCGGCGCCTGCGAAAAGGTCCAGCGCTCGCCGCGCCGGTCGAAAATCCAGACGAAATCGTGCCGGCCATAGGGCCAGAACTGCGGCGCGGTGGTTTGGTCGCGCAGGATCTCATTGGCGATGAGATGCATGCCATCTTGCTTCCAGGCGGCCAGCGCCGGCCCCTCGCGGGACAGCATGTCCTTGACGAGCGCGATCTCGTCGCCGCTGAAATGATCGCGATTGAGGTCGATTTCAAGCAACTCCGCGAGCGGGACCAGCGTGTGCTGCGGCCGAAGGCTCGGATCTTCCGGCGCAGCCTTGCAGGCGTAGAGCGACGCTGGCCGCGCGAGGCCCGGCTGGACGAAATGATCGTCGACAGGCGCGAAAAACCGCACCAGGGCGCCGGCGCGCTGCCAGCCGCGTACAGTCAGGGATTCCTTGTCCTTTCGCCCATCGAACCCGACGCCGCGGAGAGATTTGTCGGCGTTCGGCCGTTCGGCGTGGCGGATCAGCATGATTTTATCGCAAGCCACAAGCGTTTCCGTTCAGGGCCGATTTCAACGCGCCAAGTGAGGAATTGGCCAATCCCTGCGCGGTCTCATCCTTAGATCAGGATGATTTTGGACCCTCATCAATCCAAAATCATGACATTGATCGATTCCAAGAGATTAGAGCGGGATGCGGGCGGAAAAGCGGGGCTGCTTTTCCGCATCCCGCTTGCCCCGCGCGGCCAGCAATTTCCGCAAAGTCGCGACCGTCGAGGCGTCCGCCAGCCCGTCGACGAGCGCCGGCCGGAAATGACGCTGGAAGGCGCGAACGACGGCCTGCGTCCTTGCGTCGTAGCGCGCGCTGGTCTCCAGCCCATAACCGTAACGCGCCAGCAACGCCTGCAGTTCTTCGACCTCTGCGCCCTCGGCGCCGGGCTCGAGGCGCGAGCCGTCCGTGATCGGGCAGGGCGCGACATAGTGGCCGACCCCTGCCTTGGCCAGTTGCGGCCAGGGAAAGAACTCGCCCGGATCGATCTTGCGGTCGGGCGCGATGTCTGAATGCGCGAGCACCCTCTGCGGCGCGATCCTCCACCGCGCGATGATGTCCTGGCTGAGCGCGGTGACGGTGGCGATCTGCTCTTTGGGATAGGGATAGGCCGCAGCGCCCTCCTTATGGCCCTGATGGGCGATTTCGATGCCGATCGACACATCGTTCATGTCGGTCTCGCCGGCCCACACGCCGCGGCCAGCGTGCCAGGCCCGGCGCGTTTCAGGGACGAGCTGCAGCAGCGCCCCGTCCGGCATGACGACGTAATGGGCGGAGACCTGCATGATGGGATCGCACAGAAGCTTGACCGCGGCCTCGCCGGTCGGCACGCCCGTGTAGTGGAGGATCAGCGAATCGGGCGTGCGGCCTCGTTTGCGCTCGCCGTGGTTCGGCGAGGGGAATGGCGTCGCGAGTAAATCAGTGTCGAGTTTAATAGCCGCGATATCCTTGGCAGAAGGCGTTTCCATAGGGGTCGTAGACGACGCGCCCGCAAGCCGGCGGCGGTGGCGGCGGCGGATAATAGCCGGGCGGCGGCGGCGGCGGATTGGCCGGACGGGTGTTGGCGCCGACGATCGCGCCGGTCGCCGCGCCGAGCGCGCCGCCGACGAGCGCCGCGCCGACCCCGCCGCCCGTGGCTGCGCCGATCGCGGCGCCCGTCGCGCCGCCGATCGCTCCGCCGCTGACGGCGCGCTGCTCGGGCGTATAGCCGCATCCGGCGAGCGCGATCGAAGCCGCGGCGATGGCCGCCAGAGGAAACAATGTTTTCATGCCTGATCCTAGCATCGGGTTAGCGTTGGCTCCAAAAAGCCGGCATTGCGGCGCGGGGGTCAAGTCAGAACGCTTTTTCGTTAAGGATTTCCTTACACTGCGATTTTTTCGCCACACGCATGGCGTGTGGCGGCGCGTGGGCGGCTGGTGGCGAACCGCGCATTTTGAGATTTCATCAGGTTTGAAAATGCTTTATGCCGCGAAGGCCAGTCGGCCGGATGGCCGCCGCTCTAGGGCGGAGGAAAGTCCGGGCTCCACAGAGAAACGGTGCCGGATAACGTCCGGCGGGGGTGACCCCAGGGAAAGCGCCACAGAAAACAAACCGCCCCGGCCTCGCGCCGAGGGTAAGGGTGAAACGGTGCGGTAAGAGCGCACCGCGCGCATGGCGACATGAGCGGCACGGCAAGCCCCACCGGGAGCAAGACCGAATAGGGGCGATGCGAGGTTTTAGGAACCTTAGATCCGTCTCTGGATCATCGCCCGGGTTGGTTGCTCGAGGCGGCCGGCGACGGCCGCCCAAGAGGAATGGCCATCACGCGTCGCGGGTTCCCGCGGCGCCGTACAGAACCCGGCTTACAGGCCGGCTGGCGGCATCTCGATCTACGAGGATGCGACAAGGGGCATGACGGAAGCGTTCATGCCCCTTGTCGGTTTTCTTGGCAGGCGACCGTGCTCGGGGCCTCTAGCCGAGCCTGCCCGAGGCGTGGGCGAGCATCGTGTAAACCAGCCCGGTCTCCGAGATCAGATAATTGCGCAGGACCGACTGATCTGCGTTGTCGCGGTTCAGCTCCCCGAGCAGGCGCTCGAATTCCTGCACATAGCGGTCGACCGTCGCATGGAACTCAGGGTTGAGCCGGTAGCGGCGGCGCACCTCGTCCGCAGTCTGGGCGCCGCGGCCGATGTAGATGCGGTGCGAAAAGGCGTTCGGCTCGCCGCGCCGATAGCGCTCCCAGGCCTCGGCGGCGGCCTCGGCGTCGACCATGCGGGCGACGTCGAGAGACAGGGCGTCGAGCGGCTGGGCGGCCGGCTTTGGCGCGATGCCCTTCGGCGCAAGGTCTCGGCTGGGCCGCACGGGCGGAGGCGGCTCCTCGGTCGAGGCGCGCGCCAGGAGGTCCGACAACCAGCCGCCACGCTCCGTCGCAGGCGCGCCCTCGGGACGGCCCGGCCGCTGCGGAAGCGTCTGACCGCGGCGCGGCTCGGGTGCGGGTTCGGCCGGCTGACTCCCGCGCCATGCCGGCGCAGCCGTGGGGACGCTTGGGGCGCGCGCCGCGGCTGGAGGCGGGGCGCGGTCGCCGGGAGGCGTCGTCGCGACATCGAGGGAGCGCCCGGAGCGGGTCACGATGTCGCTTAGCTCCTTCAGGGCCTTGATCTCGTCGGCGACGACCTTGCGCATCGAGGCCGCCTGCTGCGCCGTCTCCTGCGGCAGGTCGGCGACGGCGACGCTCAAGGCTTCCCGGGTCGCCGCGAGTTCGGCCTGAATTTCCCGCGACATCGCGCGCAGCTCCGAAGCCGCCGTCTGGAAACGCTGCGCGCTCTGGCCGAAAATGCCGTCGATTTCGGCGTTGGCCTGCTCATAGGCCGCCCGCATCGCCGCGGCGGTGCGCTCCCGCTCCGTTGCGACATTGGCCCGGATGTCGGCGAATTGCTGGTCGATGGACCCGGCCGCCGATTGCGAGGTCTCCGCCATCATCGAGCCGATTTCGCGCGCCCGGCTTTCGGCGTTCTGCAACGCGTCCTCGATCCGCGTGGCGAACGAGCCGATGACGTTTTCGAACTCGTCGCGGCGCTCGTTGACGGCGCGCAGAAGCGCGTCGAGCGACGTCCGGCGGGCGTTGAGCATCTGGTCGAGTTCGCTTTGCGATCTGACAAGGTCGCTGGCGGCGCCCGAAAGGGCCTCGCCTTGGCCGGCGATCGTCTCGGCGAGACCGCTCGCCTCGAAGACGGTTTGCCCCGCGGCCTGGTTGACGCGCTCAAGTTCGCTCGAAACGGCGCCGAGGACGCGTCTGAAATCGTCCATGCGGTCGGCCAAGGCTTGCTCGATTGCGGTGAAATTGGCCCCTGCGACGCCAATTGAATTCTGCAGCGCCGCGCTGCCGCTGACGAGGCGGCCGGCGATCTCGGTCATCTCGCCGCCGAGTTTGGCGTTGGCGTCGACCAGCGCGCCGACCGACTCGGCGGCGCCGACCTCGAAGGCCTCGCGCACATGAGCGGCGGAGCGCTCGATCGCGTCGGTCAGCTCGTTTTGCGTCTCGCCGAGACGCTGCACGATGGCCATGCCGCGGCCCTCGATGGATTGCGATACGAGATCGCCGACGTGGGTCATTTCCTCGGCGATCTCGCCGCCGCGCTGCGACAGACTGTCGACGAGGCTTTGGCCGCGCGTGTCGAACAGCTCGCGCAACTCCCTGGCGCGTTCGGCCAGCGCGTTTTGCAGATCGAGGCCGCGGCCGCCAAGCGCGCCTTCGATTTCGGACAGTCGGTTCGCCAGCGTGAGGCTGATCTCGTTGACGCGCGCGGCGAGCCCGTCGCCGATTTCGCCGGCGCGCCCCGCGAGCGTCGCGTCGAGGTCTTCGGTCGCCTGCGCCACGAGATCCCGGATCTCGGCGGTGCGCCCGGCCAGTACGGCGGCGAGCTGACCCGCCTCGCGGTCGAGCGCCGCATAGATGTTGCCGGCGTGCAGTCCAAGCGTCTGATCGATTTCCATGGTTCGCGCCGTGATATTGGCGGCGACGGTGCGCCCGCGCGTATCGAGTTCGCCCGAGATCGTATCGAGACGTCCGACCACCCGCTCCTCGAATTCCACGATGCGCCCGTCGAGCGTCGCGGCGATGGCGCCGGCTTTGTCGTCGAGCGCCCGGATGACTTCCTCGCCGCCCTGGCTCAGCGCCTCCGCGATGGCGCTGGCCTGCGCGCCGAGGCTCTCGTTGAGGGCCGCCGCATGCGAATCGAGGCCTTCATCGAGGCGCGCGACGAGGGCGTCGAGCGCCTGCCCGATCTCGATCGTTCGCCGCGAGGCGCGCGCCTCGAAAGCGTCGATCTGCGCTTCGAGGGCCTGCGTCGTTTCGCCGGCGCGCAAGGCGAGCCTGTCGTTGAGATCGCCGCCCCGCAGGGTGAGCGTGCTCTCGATGGCGCCAAGCCGATCGGCCAGCGTCGCCGTGAAGCGTTCGGCCTGATCGCCGATGCTGTTCGCGACGGCGCCGCCCTGTCCGACGAAGGTCTGCTCGAATATCGAGAGGCGGTCGGCGAGCGCTTCGTTGATCCGGTCGCCATGCATGGCGATCGCATTGATAGCCTCGGAGGCGGTGCCGGTGAAGCGGTCGTTGAGGTCGTTGGCGTGGTAGCCGATGGCGGCGATCGCCTGCTGCGTCGTCGCGTCGAATCCGCTCTGCAGCGCGTCGGTCTGGCTGGCGAAACCGATCAGAGCTTCCTGCGTCCGCGTGGCGAGATGCTCGTGCAGCTCGTGGGCGTGGCTCGCGAGCGTGTCGAAGGCCTCGCCAAGCATCAGGGTCAGGCGCTCTTCGAGGCTCGCGGTGTGGCCCGCGAAGGCGGACAGCGCGCTGCGTCCGGCCGTGTCGAGGGTTTCGCGCATCTCCTCGGAATAGCCGGACAGCGCGCCGAGCGTCTCCCCGACGGTCGAACTCAGGCGCTGGTTGACTTCATCCGAATGGTTGGCCAGCGCGACGAAAGTCTCGCTGATCGCGGCGGAAAGGCCCGCGTTGAGCGCGTCGACGCGATCGGCGAGGGCGCCCGCCGACTGCTCGCCGCTCGCCCGCAGGCGCTCGCTCATCTCGAGGGAATGCGCATTCAGAGCGCCGAGCGCCTCGCTAAGCGTCGCTTGCAGGCGCTCGCGCAGCGCCTCGGTCTCGGTCGTCAGCGCGCCGGCGGAGGTCGCCGCCGTCGCGGCGAGCCGCTGGCTGATGTCGGCGGCGTGATCGCTCAACACGGCGAGCGTCGCGCTAAGCGTTCCCGTCAGGCGCTCGTGCAGCGCCTCGGTCTCGGTCGTCAGCGCGCCGGCGGAGGTCGCGGCCGTCGTGGCGAGACGCTGGCCGATGTCGGCGGCGTGATCGCTCAACGCGGCGAGCGTCGCGCTGAGCGTTCCCGTCAGGCGCTCGTGCAGCGCCTCGGTCTCGGTCGTCAGCGCGCCGGCGGAGGTCGCGGCCGTCGTGGCGAGACGCTGGCTGATGTCGGCGGCGTGATCGCTCAACGCGGCGAGCGTCGCGCTGATCGTCCCCGTCAGGCGCTCGTGCAGCGCCTCGACAGGCAAGGTCAAGGCCTCGGCCGCCTGCCGCGCGCTCGCGTCCAGCCGCGCGCCAACCTCGTCGGAATGGCGCGTGAGGGCGACGACGGTTTGCCCAAGCGTCGCCTCGAGGCGACGATGTACGGCGTCCGCATGTCCGGTGAACGCGTCGACCGTGAGGCCCGCCGTCGATTCGAGGCGCGCGTTCATCGTTTCGGAATGATGCGACAAGGCGGCGAGCGTTTCGGCCAGCGTCGCGTTCAGGCGTTCGTGCAGCGCCTGCGTGTGGTCAGCGAAGGCGCCGACGGCGTAATGCGCGGTCGCCTCCAGCCGTTCGCTCATCTCGTTCGAATGGTCGTCGAGGGCGCCAATCGCGACGTTGAGGCGATACTGCAGCGACTCGGTCTGGCTGGCGAGGGCGTCGGCGGACTGCCGCGCGCTCGCCTCCAGCCTCTCGCTCATCTCGTTTGAATGACCGTCGAGGGCGCCGATCGCGGCGCTGAGGCGACACTGCAGCGTCTCGGTCTGGCTGGCGAGGACGCCGGCGGATTGCTGCGCGCTCGCCGCGAGGCGCTCGCTCATCTCTCCCAAATGTTTGTTGAGGTCGCCGATGACGTCGCCGAGCCGTTCGCGCAGAGCCTCGGTCTGCGCCGCGAAGACGCCGGCGGACTGCTGCGCGGTGGCCTCCAGCCGCTCGCTCATCTTGTTCGAATGGTCGTCGAGGGCGCCGATCGTGACGT
>JBKQMI010000211.1:0-4406 GCA_052146775.1 Methylocella sp.
ACCTTGCCAACTCGGCCGATACGGTATCCCTTTACCTTGGCGTGTCAGCCAACACCGCCGATTCGCCTAGCCTCGGCTTTTCTCAGACCGTTCCGTTGCCAGCGAGCGGCCAGACGACAAAGGTGACGATCGGTGACGCGATCATTTGACGGATGGCGCCCGCCCGGGCGGGCCGCGATGGCCGCTCTCTTCGCTTTCGCTACGGCGCTCTCCGGCTCGACCGCGGAAACGGCCGCCACGACGCCGATCGTGCTCACCGGCACGATCCACTTCGTCAGTACGATCAAGATTGCATCGGCGATCCCGGCCGGCCAGCCCATCACCGGCTCTGTGCAAGCGTTAGCCTATGATTCGGCGAGTTCAGCGACCTATCAGGCTGGTATTGCGGCGGTCGCGACCCTGAGCGGCAACACAGCGGCGGTGTCGATCACGCTTCCCTACGTCTGGTCGGTGACCGCCATGCCGAAGACGATTAGCGTGACCATTGGCGCCTCGGCCGCGGCAGCCGGTAATCCCTCGACCTACGTGACCGCGACCATCCCGACGCCGGCGAACGGGGCCGTCACCACCGTTGATCTGCCGCTGAGGCTCTGATGACAATCAAGACATCGAGCCGGATGGCTGCATCTTTTCTGGCGTTGCTCATGGTCTCGGCGCCGGCGGCCGGGGCGGCGACGTTCCAGGGGACGCTCGACATCGAGCTTACCCTGAAGCTCAACCCCGCAATCCCCGATGGAACGTCCATCACGGCCGCCATCTACGCCTCCGCCGGCGGGAGTTCCGGCAATAAGGGTTTCAGCAACCGCAATTCACTCTATGTCTCCGCCGTCGCGTCGAAGGGCAAGGCGAGCTTCGTCATTCCCGTCGCTTATGGCTGGACCCTGCTTTCGCCGTCGGGGATCTTCAGTGCCATCGTTGACGTCTCCGCCTATTTTACCAAGGGCTCGGAGAGGTTATCTTTCCTCTCTTCCTACTTCGTCGAACAGGCGGTGCCGCCCAATGGGGCCACGACGCCGCTCAAGATCGTGGGGTCGCTGTGAGCGCGTGGCGATCGATGGGCAGGATGTCAGGCTGCTGGATTCTGCCGCTGGCGCCTCTGCTGGTCATCCCCGCCGGGGCCCAGACGCCGCCGTCGCCTGCCTCGGTGACATCTGCCGCATTTTTGCTGCCGCACGCCGCGGCCGCCGGCCCGGGGATCGACCGTAACGGCACGCTCAAGATCACCCTGAATTTGCTGCTCAACGGCATGATCTCGAACGGGACGCCTGTCACCGCCAACGCGATTGCGGGAACGAACGATCCGAGCTTCCAGAGCGGGAGCAACAGGAGCGCTTCCGCAAATGCCGAAGCAGGCGCGGTCAGCATCGTGTTGGAAATTCCCTATGACTGGCAGGTGTCCTCGACCACCGACAAGGTTATGATCTCGATCGGCGTCTCCGCCTATGCGAAGGGGAACATCGGCGAGTACGCTTTCACGGAAAGCTTCACCACGACTGTGGCGCTCCCGGCCAGCGGCGCGGTGACTCCCGTCATGATCCAAGGGACACTGTAGCGGCGATGCGCGGAAGACTTTCCCTCATGGCTTCCAGGGCGGCCGGCGCCCTGGCTCTCCTGGGCGCGCTCGCCACGCCGGCCATTGCCGATCCGTCGGCCCCAGCTGGTTTTCTGGGCGCAAAAGCGCCCGGCATGGCTGCATCGGGTCCCGGGCCCGGGCGGATATTCGGCTATTTCGACCCTGCGGCTGGAATGTTCACCCCAACGGAGAACCCCAAGGCCTCCGCGGTAAAGCCCGTGGCGGGAACGTTAACCGTTAATCTCAATTACGATGTTTCAGAAAAGGATCCCAAAGGAACCATATTCTGCTATGTCGATGTCGAAACCAAAAATGGGGAATCCGAGTCCGGGCCGGAGCAGAACGGTCCTGCCACAAGCGGGACGTTTGTTTACTCCTTCAAGTTTCTCGTCCCTCCGCCGGAGCTCGCCGTAGCCGTCCATGCCGATTGCGCCGCCCAAACGAAGTACGGATCGCAGTCCGGAGCGTTGGATGATTCTATTAGCATCGGCGTCGGTAGCAACAATAGCTTCCCCTTAGTGGAGCTCCAGTAAAGGAATCCGGTGATGGGGGCGGACAGCCCCCGCAAACCATTTGACAGCCCCCAGCCGCACACAGGACGCTGTCCGGGAGTCCCTCATTCAGACGGCGAAACGCCGTCGTGATCGGCAAGGCAGAATAATGCGGTTGCCCGCCCGGTGTGGTTCCGGGCTTCGACCCGCGATGCCGCGATCGCCTCGTCCGTGGCGGGTGTCAGGAGCCATCCTAGATTGATAATTTAGAACTTTCGCGTGATTTAGCCATTGAACAGGTTCTGCCACAGGTGAAGCGAACAGCTAGGACAGCTCCTGTACCCGTCATGATATAGGGCCATTCCGCGAGGACGAGTCATGGACGCCGCCCAAACCGCAAGCCCCGACGCAGACCCCGCCGCGATCGAAAAAGCCATCGCCGCCTGCGTCGAAGATTTCTACGGCAAGGCCCGTAAGGATCCCTTGCTCGGACCCGTTTTCAACAATGCCGTCGCCGATTGGGACGTGCATCTGCGCATCGTCGCCAATTTCTGGTCGCACGTCCTTCTGAAAACCGAGCGCTACAAGGGCTTTCCCTTCCCGGTGCACCTGCAGCTTCCGCTCCAGCCGGAGCATTTTCCGCGCTGGCTCGAACTCTTCGAGGCGAGCGCCAATCAGTTCCTGCCGGCCACCTACGCCGAGGCCGCGATCACGCGGGCGCAACATATGGCCCGCAGTTTTATGTGCGGGATTTTTCCCTTCACGGACAAGGACGGCCAGCCCGCGCGGCGGCCGGGCTGAGGCTCCTCATCAAGGCTTGGCGACCATCACATAGAGGTTGGTCAGCGGGATCACGGTGGCGAGGACGCCCCAGAAATACCAGCGCCGGTTGAGCCGCCAGTAGATCTGCGGGATCGCGCCGCCATTCGCGAAGCCGTGGGCGAGCCGCTCCTGCCGGATCTGGACGGGAATGAGGATCGCGACCCAGATCGCGCCCGACGCCAGGAACGCGCCCTGCGCCCAGACGAGCCAGATCGTCGATCTCAAATCATATCCGGCGACGCTCGCCATGCCATAGCCGCCGACGAGAATCAGGATCGCGCCGCCGAGCGTGAACGCCCAGTCGGTCAGCGTCACGAGCCGCTGGGCGAAGGCGATCACTTCCGCTTTGCCGGTCCTGTCAGCGAAGGCCTTCCAAACGCCCGTGACGATGATATTGCCGAGAAAGATCACGATCCCGACCATGTGGACGACTTTGAAGCTTGTGTAGGACAGCAAGGCGGAGACTCCTCAACCGCGGCAATTTCGTTTACGCTGTATACGTCTCTTTGTTTACAGCGTCAACACGGCGAGAGGTCCGCCCATGCCCCCGAACGCGCCGCGTGAAACAGATCCGCCCCCGGACGATGGGCAGAGCCTCAAAACCCGGCTCATCATCGCCGCGCGGGATTTGCTCGAACGCGAGGGATTGGACGCCGCGACATTGCGCGCGACGGCGCGTCGCGCGGGCGTCTCGCATATGGCGCCCTACCGGCACTTCAAAGACAAGGATGAGCTTCTCGCCGCCGTCGCGGAGCAGGGCTTTCGCGAAATGACCCGGTTCATCGACGCGGCGCCCGGCGAGGGGAGCGCGCGCGACGCCGCGGGCCTCGCCTATGTCTCGTTCGCGCTGGACAACCCGGCGCTATACCGGCTGATGTTCGGCGCCAATCTTTCGCCCCGCGCGCGCTTTCCGGGTCTTGTCGCCGCCGGCGGGGAGGCCTTCGCGCGCTGCGTCGCCGCGAGCGGCGCCAGCGCTGAGGCTCGCGCCGGCGAATTTCTGGATCACGATGATTTTGGATCTAATCAATCCAAAATCACGAACTTGACCGATTCCAAGAGCTTAGAGCGGGATGCGGGCGGAAAAGCAGTTCCCGCGTTTCCTCATCCCGCTCTAGAGGCGCCGCCGGGCGCGGCGGCGCTGTGGTCGATCGCGCACGGCCTCGCGACGCTCGTCATCGACGGGCTCATCGAGATGCCGCCCAAAGGCGCCGGCCGCGACGCTAAAATCGCGGCGATTTTGAACGCGGCGAGGTAGAGCATATTCCGATCAGATTGAATCAATCTGATCGACAAGAATATGCTCATGCTTTTGAATCTGGAGCGATTTCCTATCGACCGAAGGGTCCATTCGGTCGGAAAGCACTCTAGCCCCCGCGCGGATCAGTAGCGGTGACGCCTTGCCCGGCCGGCGGCGCTGCGCGGCGTTCTCGGACGCCCGACCACGGCATCGGCATGCGAGACCGAGATTCCTTTCGCCAGCCAGGTCTGGGGCGCGGTGTCGTCCACGAAGCCGGCGACGA
>JBKQMI010000212.1:0-6039 GCA_052146775.1 Methylocella sp.
CCGAACGCCCGCCGCGACGGGGAAAGAGATTTTATGCCGAAGCGGACCGATATCTCGACGATCATGATCATTGGCGCGGGTCCGATCATCATCGGACAGGCCTGCGAATTCGATTATTCCGGCACCCAGGCCTGCAAGGCGCTGCGCGCGGAAGGCTATCGGATCGTCCTCGTCAACTCCAATCCGGCGACGATCATGACCGATCCGGACATGGCCGACCGCACCTATATCGAGCCGATCACGCCGGAAATCGTCGCCAAGATCATCGCCAAAGAGCGCTATGCGACTCCGGGCGGCTTCGCGCTGCTGCCGACCATGGGCGGACAGACGGCGCTGAATTGCGCGCTTTCGCTGAAAAAAATGGGCGTTCTCGACGAGTTCGACATCGAAATGATCGGGGCCAGCGCCGAAGCGATCGACATGGCCGAGGATCGCGAATTGTTCCGCGAGGCGATGACCCGCATCGGCCTTGAGACGCCGCGCTCGCATCAGGTCAAGACCCTGAGTCAGGCGCTGGAGATCCTCGACGACATCGGGCTGCCCGCCATCATCCGTCCCTCCTTCACCATGGGCGGCACCGGGGGCGGCATCGCCTACAACAAAGCCGAATTCATCGACATTATTGAACGCGGAATAGATGCGTCGCCCACAAGCGAGGTGCTGGTCGAGGAAAGCGTGCTCGGCTGGAAGGAGTATGAGATGGAGGTGGTCCGCGACAAGGCGGACAATTGCATCGTCATCTGCTCGATCGAGAACATCGATCCGATGGGCGTCCACACGGGGGATTCGATCACCGTCGCGCCTGCGCTCACCCTCACCGACAAGGAATATCAGATCATGCGCGACGCCGCGCTCGCGGTGCTGCGCGAGATCGGGGTCGAAACCGGCGGCTCGAATGTGCAATTCGCGGTCAATCCGGCCGACGGACGCATGATCGTGATCGAGATGAATCCGCGCGTGTCGCGCTCCTCGGCGCTCGCCTCCAAGGCGACGGGCTTTCCGATCGCCAAGGTCGCGGCGAAACTCGCCGTCGGCTTCACGCTGGACGAGATCGCAAACGACATCACGGGCGGCGCGACGCCGGCGTCTTTCGAGCCCAGCATCGATTACGTCGTGACCAAGATTCCGCGCTTCGCCTTCGAGAAATTCCCCGGCGCCGAAAACATTCTCACCACCGCGATGAAATCCGTCGGCGAGACCATGGCGATCGGCCGAACCTTCGCCGAAAGTCTGCAAAAGGCGCTGCGCTCGCTCGACACGGGGCTAACCGGCCTCGACGAGATCGAGATCGACGGGCTGGGGCTCGGCGACGACATGAATGCGCTGCGCGCCGCGCTCGGACGGCCGACGCCGGACCGGCTGCTGGTCGTGGCGCAGGCGTTGCGCTGCGGCATGACGCCGAAAGAGATCCGCGACGCCTGCATGATCGATCTCTGGTTCATCGAGCGCCTGCGGGAGATTCTTGACCTTGAAGCCCTCGTCCGCGCGCATGGCCTGCCGGAGGACGCCGCCAATCTGCGCATGCTGAAGGCGGCCGGATTTTCCGACGCGCGCCTCGCCGCCCTCTCGGGAGCGCCACGCCCGGCCGTGACCGCGCTGCGGCGCGCGCTGAACGTCCATCCGGTATTCAAGCGGATCGACACCTGCGCCGCCGAATTCGCCTCGCCGACGGCCTATATGTATTCGACCTATGCGCCGCCCTTCGCGGGCGCGCCGGCGGATGAAGCGCGCCCTTCGGATCGCGAAAAGATCGTCATCCTCGGCGGCGGCCCGAACCGCATCGGCCAGGGCATCGAATTCGACTATTGCTGCTGCCACGCCTCTTTCGCCCTGCGCGAGGCCGGCTTCGAGACGATCATGGTGAACTGCAACCCGGAGACCGTGTCGACCGACTATGATACGTCCGACCGGCTCTATTTCGAGCCGCTGACGCCGGAGGATGTGCTCGAAATCCTCGCCAAGGAGCAAGAGAACGGCCGACTCAAGGGCGTGATCGTGCAATTCGGCGGACAGACGCCGCTGAAACTCGCCGACGCGCTGCAAAAGGCGGCAATTCCCATCCTCGGAACCTCGGTCGACTCGATTGATCTCGCCGAAGATCGCGACCGGTTCAAGCGGCTGCTCGACCGGATCTGCCTGAAACAGCCGATGAACGGCATCGCCTATTCGGTCGAACAATCGCGCATCGTCGCGGCCGAACTCGGCCTTCCATTGGTCGTGCGGCCCTCTTACGTGCTGGGCGGGCGGGCGATGGCGATCATTCACGACAACAGCGCCTTCGACGATTATCTGCTGGGCACCCTGCCCGGCCTCGTGCCGTCCGACGTCAAGGCGCGCTATCCAAACGATAAGACCGGCCAGATCAATACCGTGCTGGGCAAAAACCCGCTTCTGTTCGACCGCTATCTGTCGGATGCAGTCGAGGTCGACGTCGATGCGCTTTCGGACGGCGTCGATGTGTTCATCTGCGGCATCATGGAGCATATCGAGGAGGCCGGCATTCATTCCGGCGACAGCGCCTGCTCGCTGCCGCCGCGCTCGCTTTCCAGCGAAAAGATCGCCGAACTCGAGCGTCAGACCCGCGAACTCGCCCTCTCGCTCGGCGTCGGCGGCCAGATGAACGTGCAATACGCGTTGAAGGACGAAGAGATCTATGTGCTTGAAGTCAATCCCCGCGCGGCGCGGACCGTTCCTTTCGTCGCCAAGGTCATTGGCCAGCCGATCGCAAAGATCGCGGCGCGGGTGATGGCGGGCGAAAGTCTCGCGAGCTTCGGCCTTCAGGCCGCCCGCTTCGATCACGTCGGCGTCAAGGAATCGGTTTTCCCCTTCGCTCGCTTCCCGGGCGTCGACACCGTGCTCGGCCCCGAAATGCGCTCGACCGGCGAAGTCATGGGCCTCGATCGCTCGTTTGCGATCGCTTTCGCCAAAAGTCAGCTTGGCGGAGGGACCAAAGTCCCGACCGCCGGCAGTGTTTTCGTCTCGGTGCGCGACGTCGACAAGCCGCGCGTCCTTGGCACAGCGAAGCTGCTCGCGGGTCTTGGCTTCAATATTTTCGGCACGGGCGGAACTGCGCGTTATCTGGCCGGCGAGGGCGTCCCGGCGCGGCGGATCAACAAGGTGTCGGAAGGGCGCCCGCATGTCGTCGACGCCATCAAGAATGGCGGCATCCAGCTGGTGCTGAACACCACGGAGGGCAAGCAGGCGCTCGCCGATTCGCGTTCGCTGCGCCGCGCTGCGCTACTTCATAAGGTACCCTACTACACAACCCTCGCCGGCGCGATCGCCGCTTCGGAGGGGATCAAGGCCTATCTCGCCGGCGATCTCGAAGTGCGCGCGCTGCAGGATTATTTCAGCTGACGCCGGATCAACGGGGCGAAGCCGCTTCTTCACTATTTCAACAGGGATTTTTATCGTCGCCCCTTTTGAAAAGAGGCGACGTTTGGGATTGGAAATGCAAATGCTCTACATGACGAGGCGGCGGCGTCCCGCCCCTTCCGCGACGAGGCCCTTGCGGCGGCTCGCATGAAGGTGTCTCTTATTCCGTCAACGGGTTCACGGCGGTGAAACGCTGGAACCCGGCGCCGTTTTATCGGCGCATGCGGAGAAAGCCGGCCAATCCCGGACGCAAGAGGATGCTTCGCCTTGGGCGAAAGCGTCGGTGTTGTATGAAGAGGATGTGAAAGAGAATCGCAATGGACAAGTTTCCCATGACGGCGGCGGGGCATCTCGCGCTCGAAGACGAGTTGAAGCGGCGCCAGCAGATCGAGCGCCCGCGCATTATCCAGGCGATAGCGGAAGCGCGCTCGCATGGAGATCTGTCCGAGAACGCCGAATATCACTCCGCGAAGGAGGCGCAGTCCTTGAACGAGGGCCGCATCGCCGAGCTTGAGGACAAACTGTCGCGCGCCGAGGTGATCGACATCTCAAAGCTTTCCGGCAGCACCGTCATGTTCGGCGCCACGGTGACCCTGGTCGACGAGGACACGGAGGAGGAGAAGACCTATCAGATCGTCGGCGAGAACGAGGCGGACGTGAAATCCGGACGCGTCTCGATCACCTCGCCCACGGCGCGCGCGCTAATCGGCAAAAAGGTCGGCGATTCGGTCGAGGTGAACACGCCTGGCGGCGGCAAGAGCTACGAAATCCTGAAAGTGGCATTCCGCTGAGCGCGTCATGGCGGCTGCGGCGGGGATCGCTGGAGTTGAGAGCGCCCGCCTCCATTGCGATCGGCGCCTGAAGGCCAGGTCCAGCGCGAACCGCGGCGTGGTCGGATGTCCGGTCGAATTCGGCGCGCCCGCGCGGGGAGCGAATCGCCGCATGACCAAGCGCCTGAGCGGCCTGGATCGCACGCATCTTTATCCGGTTCGCTCGAAGACGGTTTGATTTACTGCGCCCATGGAACAGACTTGATGCTCCTGTTCCTGACCAAACCATGCGCTGGATATAGTAGACAGGATTTATAAACTTAAAAGCAACAGTAAACGGAAAATAAAGAAAAACATTCTCCAAGAGCGGCGCTATAGGTCGAGCCAGCGTAGCCGTATGGCTCGATCCAGCCGCAAAGGAGATTTTTGGATGCCTGATGAAGTCGAGGTCCGCAGGACACTCAGCGAGCCGGCGGCCCGCCAACTCGCCAACGCCACCAAGACGCGCGCGCAATGGTCGGGGATTACGCCCCGCTGGCTCGTGTCTTTCCTTCCCTGGGTGCCTGTCGAAGCCGGCATCTATCGTCTGAACCGGGTCAAGGACACCGAGGGCGAGGGCGACGTCGAATGCAGCCCGAGCCGTGAGCGCGACACCGATCTGCCCGAGACCTTCGTCGATTATGATCATCATCCGCGCGAATATTTCCTCAACGCGGTGACGACCATTCTTGATGTCCAGTCGCGCGTGACCGATCTCTACAATCAGCCCTATGATCAGATCCAGGAGCAGCTGCGTCTGTTGGTCGAAAAGGTCAAGGAAAAGCAGGAAAGCGAGCTCATCAACAATCCGGAATACGGATTTATCCCGAACGCTTCTCCCGCACAGGTGATCTCGACCCGCGCCGGCGCGCCGACGCCTGACGACCTCGACGAACTGATCGCCAAGGTCTGGAAAGAGCCGGCCTTTTTCCTCGCGCATCCGCGCGCCATCGCCGCTTTCGGCCGCGAATGCACGCAGCGCGGCGTTCCCCCGCCAACAGTCAACCTGTTCGGCACGCCGTTCCTCACCTGGCGCGGACTTCCGCTGGTGCCGAGCGACAAGCTGGGCTTTACCGAGGGCAAGACCAAAATCCTGCTGCTTCGCACCGGCGAGCGCAAGCAGGGCGTCGTCGGCCTGTTCCAGCCGGGCGTCCCGGGCGAAGTCGCGCCGAGCCTCTCGGTCCGCTTCATGGGCATCAACCGCAAGGCGATCGCCTCCTACCTGATCTCACTCTACTGCTCATCCGCCATCCTGACCCCGGACGCTCTCGGCGTGCTCGAAAACGTGGATGTGGGCCACTATCATGTCTATGATTGAGCCCCGTCCCGCAGCGGCGGCCGCCGCGCCGATCCCGGTCTCGCCGTCCCCTCAGTGGGGCGGCGCGGCTCCGTCGGTCCCGGATCCCGCCGCGATCGCTCTCCTGGCCAACGCCTTCTTCAAGGCGTTTCCCGGCGAGCCGGCCCAGCCGATCGGACTGCCCGCCGCGGCGCCCGCCCGGGAGCCAAATTCGCCCGCAACGCTGGATCCTGGCGTAGCGGCGCCGTTTGCTGCCCCAACGTCCGCCTTGCACACCGATCCGGGCCTCGTTTCCGTCATTCCCTCCCATGCGGCTGCGCAGACGGGAGCGCCTCCCTACGCGCCGGTCTCCCCGGCCTTTGCGTCTTCGCCCGGCTTCCCCGCGACCGGACAGCCGGCCGGGATTCCGAATATCGCTCTGCCGACCGCCGCCTCCTCGGTCTTCGCCGCGGCGCCGCCGGCGTCGCTCGGATCGCCCGGCATCCCGCCCGGGGCGAGCGCCGCCGCGCCTTCGACGATTCCGTCCGGCTACGGCGGCCAGTCCCCGGCCGCCGTTCC
>JBKQMI010000213.1:0-2732 GCA_052146775.1 Methylocella sp.
AGAGGCAACTGATCCGCGAGGCGAACACGGTTTTTCGGCCGCCAGAAGATCCAAGCAAGGAAAGAAGTATCGGGACTTGAAAGAGGTCTCGTATGCCCTTTGAGCAAATAAGTCAGGGCCATGACGGGATCAGCCTCAAACGTATTCCAAGCAATCACCGCTTGAAACGATCAAGATCATCCTGACCGAAGGAGAATTGCATGCGCGACCAAGTACATTCAACTAATTCCACCTCAAACCGCGGCCACGCCGCCTCCTTCTCGAAGGGCGATGCGCCCTCTTATGTGATGGACAGTCGGCCCGCCTCAGTTCCCACGGAGGCTATATTGACAAAAAATTATCTCACCGATGAACGCTGGGGGCTCATAGCCTCCTGCCTCCCTGGCAAGGACGGCGATCCCGGTCGCCACGGCCACGACAATCGTCTCTTCATCGAAGCCGTGTTCTGGATCGTGCGCACCGCCTCGCCTTGGCGCAGTCTGCCGCCAAAATTCGGTAGATGGTACACGATCTACACTCGCTTTCACCGCTGGACGAGAAAGGGAAGATGGGCCGACGTGCTAAACGCGCTGGCGGCCGACGACACCTGCGAATATTTTTACAGGGAGGGCGAAATCCGTTACGAGCCGGCGCAGCAGAGGGCGGCAGAGAGGAAACCGGAGATGAAAGAGTCGGCGCGAAGCGGCCACGAGCGGCGGAGCCGTGAGCCGTCGGGCCGGGCGACACCGCGTACGCGCGCACTGCGCGCGCCTCCAAAATCGCCTCGAAGGCCCGATAAAGGCGGAAGAGACGTTTGACGCGCGCTCGCTATCCATCCGCAAGTTTGGACTTTTACGGCAGCTGTTGAGGCGAAAGGCCATTTTCGGATGCTGGCGAAAACCTATTTGCGGAATCCCGTTGAAAAATCCTTTCGGCCGCTGGCGCGAAAGCAGGAAAAATGGGCGGGGGCCCTCAAACCTCTCCTCGATCGAACCAGAAACCCTCCTAGCCTGAATGGAGGGCATCAAAGATCGATTTTGAAAAATTTCCCCTTTCCTGGGGATTAGATTCTCGAGTTTTTCAACTGCATCGGCGTTTTGCCGACATCCAAATCGACCGGCTTCTCCCGCCCGCTCCTCGCCTTGCGCGGCATGGAAAAATCAGTCTACAGTTTCGCGTTGCACAGGGAGCGTTGGGGAGCGCGCATGAACGCCTTGATCGCCCTAG
This sequence comes from Methylocella sp., assembly GCA_052146775.1. Lineage (GTDB taxonomy): Bacteria > Pseudomonadota > Alphaproteobacteria > Rhizobiales > Beijerinckiaceae > Methylocapsa. Next base: position 1,207 of record JBKQMI010000213.1, read on the forward strand.
GGACCAGAAATCCTACGGTCACGGAGGGAATGGCGATCGCATTGATCGTCCTGGCTGCGGCGCTCGCCGCTTATTACGACGTGAAGCTCTACGACGGAAAGCTGCGGCGACGACGTAGGGCTCGCCTTCTCGATGTGTCTAGGCGCTTTCTGTTCCCTTATCTGCTCCCTGCGCTCGTCATTGCGGGCTTTGCGGCCTATTCCTTCTCCGCGCTCGTGATCATTCCCTACTATCCCGGCTCCGCGGCGGTCTGCCACCTGCATGATCCGGAGTGTCGCGCCCGGATCAATCCGGAGGCCAACCAGGTCTTTTCGATGATCGGCGTCGGGATCGCCGCTATCCTGGCGCTGAGCTACCTCGCCCTGACAGTCTGGCGCAGGATCTCGAACCGGCCGATTTCCGTCTACTAGTGGTTCAAACCCGACGCTTGACGCCGCTGTTTCACGTCCTTAGCGAAGCCGCTCCTGGGGTCAGGAGTGCGGGGCGTTTGTCCATAAAGCCGCGATTGCAGCGCTCGCGGCGATTACCGCCAGAAGGCCGCGCGCCTTCGTCATCACACCCGCGAGGGCGAAGAACGCCAGACTGAGCAGCTCGCTTCAGCAGGTCGCCCCGCGCATAGCCGGGACGGCCATTTTCGCCCCAACGCGCAAAACGGCAGCTCAAGCGATCAGTTCGACCGCGCCGTCTTTGAGGCGATAAATGCCGCCAACGATCTTCAAGCGCTTGTCGCTAACGGCTGCGCTTAGCAGCGGCGTGGCAATCCGCAGCGTGTCGACGGTGAGACGCACGTTCTCTCTCGTCGCGTTCTCGAGTGGGTCTCCCGGTTGTCCTGCAGCAGCTTCGACCGCGGGCGTCAGCGCCGCAACCAATGACGGGAGATGGCCGGGCAGCGTCGTCTTGTCCTTGATGGAAGCAATCGTCGATTTCACGGCGCCGCAGCTCTCATGCCCGAGCACCAGCAAAAGAGGCGTCTTCAACACTTCCACCGCGAATTCGAAACTCGCGATCGCGTCGGTATTGGCGAAATTGCCGGCAATCCGAACGACGAAGAGATCGCCGCGTCCACTGTCGAACGCATATTCCGGCGCGATTCGGGAATCCGCGCAGCTGAGGATCGCAGCGTAGGGGTTTTGCCCTGCGACGAGGGCTTCTCGTTCCGCGAGGAAGTCATGCCGCTTGGCGACGCCTTTCTGGTAGCGCTTGTTTCCCTCCATCAGGCGCGCCAAGGCCGCGTCGGACGTCACGACGTTCTCTGGCTTGGGCGGCGCGGGCTCTTGTTTGCGCGACCTGTCTCTGGCGCTCGCGCCGCCGGCGACCGTCAGCGTCCCCCGCCGCGGCCGCGCCGAACATAAAGGCGCGGCGCGGCATTTGCCTCTCATGGGCGACGCCTGGGAGTCCGCAAGCCTGGCACATCAGATGATCCTCTCGCCGTCGTTAGAGCTTTCCCTCCGTTCTGCGAAAAAGCCGAAATCCCGAGCAAGTTCGTCGAGGGGCGTTCGAGTCTGCCTTAATGGGGGAATGTTAGA
>JBKQMI010000214.1:0-10514 GCA_052146775.1 Methylocella sp.
CCGCCGAGGCGCGCCGCTGGAGTCCAGGGAGCCATGACGCTCATCAACGCTCTCGTCAACGATCTCGCCGCCGGGTCGAAAAACCGGCTGTCGTTGCCCGAGTACCGGCAGATCGAACTCTATTCCAAACGCAAGAGTCTGAGCTTCGCTGAGGCGGAGCCAGGCTGCGCGGCGCCGCTTTCGCTGATCAGCGGCCTCTGCCGCGCCTTTTTCATCCTTGACGCCTATCTTGCCGCCGCGCACGAGCCGACCGACGGCGAGACGTCGTGGCGGCGTTACCTCGGTCTGCCGCGGGCCGGCGCGACGCAAAAAGCGGTCGCCGAAATCTACCGCATCCTGCGGGTGGCGCGAACCGTCGTCTTCCATCCGCAGGGCCATGTCGAAATGGCGGATGGAATCGTCAAGATCAACGGAACCGTCAACCGGGTGGCGTTGTCGCTCGAGTTGACTCCGGCGGGCCTCACGCTGCTGGAGTCGGCGGTCGCCTACTATCTTTGTTCTCTGCGCGAGCCCTATTCAGACGCCTATGTCGAAGCGATGCTGACGCAATACTATTACGACATCGTCGCCGAGATCCGACGTTTTCACGACGAGGACCGCATCCTCTATCAGTTTCGCCGCAAATTCCTTTTCAACAGGCATTTCCGTTTCGACTGCGACAATCCGAAGACGCAGTTCGATAATGGCGCACTCGTCTTCGAGATCGGCGCGGCGCACGAGAATCCCGCGCTCTACCCGATCGACTTCTACGTCGAAGTGGGAAGCGAGCTTCACATCATTCCGGTCGAGGCGCTTTCGAAGGGCCGGCTGCCGCTGACTGATCTTGACAAATGGCGCGTTCGCGGCGCCGACGCCAACATATTGCCGGCCGACTTCAGGCTGCGCTTCGGCCGCGAGGTCATGGTCGTCGGCCAACCGATGACCTGAGGCCGCTCGTTGAGAAACAGGGAACAGAGGACGAACCCATGGACGCACCCCATCTTCGCATCGCCGTCACCTCGAATAGCCTCATCCAGCTCGACGCCAATTTCGTCGGCGCCAAGCAGGTCGTGTTCTACGACGTCGCCTGCAACGCCTCCGAATTCGTCGATGTCGTCCATTTCCGTCCGGGCGGTAAGAAGGGACCGGGCGGCGGCCAGGGCAAGCCCGGCGGCTGCGCCATGGACGACATGGGCAATGACGACGGGACGGGACGCGACCCTTTGACCGAGCGGGTGGAAGCGTTGAAGGGATGCTCGGTGTTGTTCACCCTCGGCCTTAGCGATCTCGCCGCCGTGCGGGTCCACAATGAGAAGGTGTTTCCGGTCAAGAGCGAACGCGTGCGCGACATCGAAGAGGTGATAGCCAGTTTGCAACGTCTCATGAATGGCGTCGTCCCGCCTTTATGGATGCGCCGGTTTATGCGCGGCGTTGACGGCAAGCCGATAGCGCTCGACGAACAGGAAATATGAATTGGCGTGAGTTTCCCGTCCGTTCGCGCGGCGCGCTGGCGCCCGCCGTGCGAGCGTCAGGTTTTTCCCAGGAGCCGGGCGCGGATATAGGCTCCGATCACGTTGATTGCCGTCACGAGTCCGAGCAGCACGATGATCAGCGCCGAGGCCTCCCGATATTCGAACAGGTGAAAGGCGGTGACGATCTCGAGGCCAAGCCCTCCGGCGCCGACGAGGCCAAGCGTCGTTGCGGCGCGTAGATTGTGCTCCCAGCGATAGACCGCGACGTCGATGAGTCGCGGCAGGATCTGCGGCAGCACGGAAAAGCGCAGCACGCCCAAGCCCGACACGCCGCAGCTGCGCAGCGCGTCGCCGGGACCCGGATCGACATGCTCCATAGTCTCGGCAAAGAACTTGCCCATCATGCCGGTGGAATGGCTGGCGAGGGCGAGGATGCCGGGCAGCGGCCCAAAGCCCACCGCCGCCACGAAGATCACGCCCCAGATCAGCCCGGGAATTGAGCGTAGAACGCTGAGGAACAGCCGCGCGGGGCCGCCGAGCCATGGTTGCGGGGCGATGTTGCGTGCGGCAAGGGCGCCGAACGGCAGCGCGGCGGCGATGCCGAGGACGGTGCCGGCGATGCTCATCGAGAGCGTCTCAAGCAGCGGCTGGCCCCATTTGGGCCAGCGGCTAAAGTCCGGCGGCAAGGCGTCGGCGGCGAGTTGCAGCATGGTCGGCAGCGCATCGGCGTAGCGGCGCGGATCGAAAGCGCCGGCGTAGACGAAGGCCGAGCCGATCGCGGCGGTGGCGGCGATCGTCGTGAGGATCGCGTTCAGCGACCGGCGCCGGTCATCGGCGAGGATAACCGACAGATTGGGACGAATGGCTTGTTGCGTCATTGTGTGGCCGGCACGGCGTCGGGGTTCGCCGCCTGAATAGCCGCGATCCAGCCGCGCACGCGATCGACGTCTGAATCGACGCATGGAATGAAAGCCTCGGCGCGGAAGACCTTGAGCGCCTCGGGATCGTCGAGGTGGATGAAGGCCTCGCGGATCTCTTCCTTGAAAGCCGGGTCGAGGCCCTCGCGGAAGGTCCACATATATTCTGGGATCGCGGGCGAGGCCGCCAGCACGCGAACAGCTCTCGGGTCGATTTTTCCTTCCTCCAAAAGCCGGTCGTAGATCGGTTTCGACAGGCCGCCGGCGGCGACCTTGTGGTTGGCGACGGCGAGGGCGACGGCGTCATGGGCGCCGAGCACCCGCAGCGTGTAGTCGCGGCCGGAAATCAAGCCTGCCTCCAGCAACTGGTAGCGCGGGACCCAAGTGCCCGATGTTGAGGCGGGATCGCCGAAGGCGACCTCGCCGCCCTTGAGGTCGGCGAGCGTCTTCGCCGGACTGTCGGCGGGAACGATGACGACGGCCTGGAAGGTTGGACCATCCACCGCATGCGAGGGCCGCGCGAACGGCTCCAGCTTTGCGCGGCGGCTGCGCAGGATGTAGGTGACGGGGCCGAGATAGGCGATGTCGAGCCGACCGAAACGCAGCGCTTCGCCGGTCGCCGCGTAATTGGCGCCGACGACGAGTTCGACCGGCAGGCCGAGCCGTTTTTCGAGATAGGCGCGCAGCGGCTTGTTGAGCCGCATGACGGTCGGCGCGGATTCGCCGGGCAGCAGTCCGACAACCAGTTTTTCGGGGCGCGGCGGAGCGGTTATAGGCGCGGCCCCTTGCGCGGCTTCCTCCGCCGAGGCGCTGCCAGCGCTCCAGAATGCGCCGCCGGCCAGCAAAGCAGCGGCCATGATGGTCCGGTTCAGTCTTTGCAGCATGTCGGTTCCTTTGCTTAAATTGCCGGGAGGGGCGTCTCTGCCTCAACCAGCGTGGACGGGAAAACGCGGGCCTCGGCGCTTTCGTCGAAGGCGGCGGCCGGTCCGTCGAAGGCGATGCGCCCGTCTGCGAGGCCGATGATGCGGTCGGCGAGGCCGCGCGCCAGATGCAACTGATGCAGCGCGAGGATGACCGTCACGCCGCGCTCCGCCGCGAGACGGCGGAAGCCCTCGCCAAGCCGCAGGGCGAGCGCCGGATCGACCGAGGCGAATGGCTCGTCGCCAAGGAGCAGGCGCGGCCGCCGCACCAGGGCGCGGGCGATGCCAACGCGCTGGCGTTCGCCGCCGGAGAGGTCCATGACGCGCGCGGTCGCCTTGCAGAGCAGGCCAACTTCGTCGAGCGCCACCGCTGCTCTTTCGCGCAGGGCTCTCGGCCAGGGCAGGAGCGACATGGGATGACGGGCGTCAGCCAAGCCCAGCAACACATTGTCTATGGCTCGCAGCCGGCCGATCAGGGCGTGGTCCTGGAAGACGGTCGCGGTGCGGCGGCGCGCCTCGCGCAGGACCGCCGCGTCGTTGAGGCGGCCAAGCCCGCCGATCGAAACCGCGCCGCTCGCCGCCCCAAGCAGGCCGTTCAGCGCGCAGATCAGCGTCGTCTTGCCGACGCCGGAGGGGCCGACGATCGCGGTGACGGCGCCTTCCTCGAAGGCGAGCGACAGATCGCGCAGGACGTCGCGATCTCCGCGGCGCATCGTCAGCCGGTCGACGTTGACGGCGCCGCGAGTCGCCGGCGCCCAGCACTTCGCCGGCGCGCTCGAAACAAGCGTGGCGACGCTGCTCGTTATTGCCTGCGCCATGCGTCAGGGCCAGATCGAGCGGGCGCGTTCGCGCCATTGCGGCTCGCGATCCGAGCCGGCCTCTTCAGACGTGATCGCCTGCGCGTTGAGGCGCCGTCCGAAAACACAGTAGAGAGCCTTGATTCTCTCCATCAGGGCGCGCACCCTGCGCAACAGGCTTTCGTTCATGACGACGCACCTTATATTACTTGAACAATCTAGATACAAAATGATATAGCAATGCTTGGGCCAAAGGGGGCTGTGACGTAGGTTCGCAGCGCGTGGGCGACCCAGACCGGCGGAAGGCGCCGGAATGTACACACCGGGGCATTTCGTACGCGGAGGTACCTTTGTTGATGGCGCATCGCTGCGCGACATCGGCCATGAGCTTCTGGCGCATCGCTTGCAAAGACCAAAGGCCCCGCAAAGAGCAGGGACAGAGCAACGGCCGGTCGCCGGCTGTTGACATCGTGGGAGCATCCGCGCGTGTATTCTCCATCGATCCTCGATGAGCTGATGCGTCCGCCAAAGACGCCTTCGACGCGCATCCTGTTTCTCGCCCGGCACGCGCCGGAGGAGCCGGACTACGCCTGCCGGTCCTATGCGGGAGACGGCGGCTATCCAGCCTATTACCATCGCGTATGGAAGGTGCTGACCGAACTTGGTTACGCCGTCGACACTGCCAGCAACTGCCATGCTCTGTTTGGCGCGCCCGGCAATGTCGATCTGGTGTTCTCGCTCTACAACAGGATGCCGATTAACAACCCGGAGATCTTCGTCGCCTCGACCTGCGAGTTCCTACGTCTTCCCTGCGTCGGCGCGCGGCCGAACGTGCGGGCGCTGGCGGAAGACAAATGGTTCTCCAAACTGGCGGCGCGGGCGATCGGCATTCCCGTCGCGGAGGGCGCCATTTACGCCTCAGCGGAGGAGCTGACGGTCCCGCCGCCGTTTCGCGGTCCCTATTTCATCAAGAACCGTTTCGGCGCGGCGTCGGAGGGGATCGACGCCTCCTCGATCCAGGATGATTGGGCCGGCGCCGCCCGCGTCGCCGAGCGGCTGATGGCGCGCGGCATGTCGGTGCTGGTTGAATCCTATGTCCCGGGATTCGACATCACGGTTCCCGTGCTTGGGGGCAGGCGACCGCTGGCGCTGGGGATCGTGCGGCCGGGATCCAACTGGGCGAGTGGCGTCATCACCGAGGATCTCAAGCAGAACGATCCGCTCGGCTACGAGATGTTCGACGCCGGCGAATCCGTGCTGGCGCCTGCGCTCGAAAGCGATGCCGCGGCCTTGTGGGCGGCGGCCGGCCCGATCGATTATCTGCGTCTCGACTACCGCTTCGATCCTGTGCGCCGGCGTCGCGTCTTTCTTGAATTCAACATCTGCTGCCATATCGGCCGCAGCGGCGCGATCTGCCTCGCCGCTGCGCAATGGGGACTGACGCAGGCCGACGTTCTCGGCCATGTGGTCGAATACAGCCTCAGCCGCCAGGCCGGCAAAACGGAGACAGGCCAATGGGCGCACTGATCCATCCGTCCAGCCTTGTCCTCGACCACGATCCCGCGATGCGGCCCTTCGGCGACGCCGCTGCGCGGCGTGGCGAGCCGAGGGGGTGGGATTTTTTCGGCGCCGTTCCCGTTCCCTTGCGCCACCGCATTCGCGACGGCGTCGGCGATCTCGCAACGCGGATCGCGGCTGAGGGTGGCCCCGCGCTGAAATGTTGTTTTCCCATGGGGCAGGGCGGCCGCGGCCCGATAGGCCGGCTGCGCTTCATCCGCGCGCTCGAAGACTATCCCGATATGCTGGTCTCGGACGGTCATAGCGACCCGTTCAACCGGCGCTTCCACGCGAGCCATGTGGCGGGCGGGGCTTTCACCGGGAGCCAGCCGGAGCGCGTCGCGTCCGTCTTCGCCGATTGCGGCCTCATCGATCCGAAGCGCTGGATCGGCGTCTACGCGGTTGCGCCTTTCGTGTTCCTGATCGACCATCGAAAGCTCGACGGAGCGCCGGCGCCGCGCCGCTGGACCGATCTCGGTGATCCCGTCTATCGCGGCCAAGTGATTTTCGGCGGTTGGCGCCGCGGCGGCGAGGGCCGTTGGAGCGAGGTCAATAAATTCTTCCTTCTCAGCATGGCACGGGAATTCGGCCTTGACGGGCTGGCGCGGATCCTGCGCAACGTGCCGACGCTGCTCCACTCGGCGCAGATGCCGCGGCTCGCGGGCGCCGACGCCTCGCCCGGTGGAATATATATCCTGCCCTGGTCGTTCGCCGACATCTGTCCGCGCCGCGCGCATACAAAGGTGGTCTGGCCCGAAGACGGGGCGCTCGCCTATCCGCTCTGGCTAACAACCAAGGTTGCGCGCGGCGCGAGGCTCGACGCCCTGATCCGTCATTTCCATGGCGCCGAACTCGGGCGCTATCTCGGGCAGAACCGCTATCCGGCGCTGTGCCCCGATCTGGTGCCGACTCTGCCGAGGGGCGCGCGGCTCAAATGGCTCGGCTGGGATTTCCTGCGCCATCGCTCGACTGCGCAACTGATCAAAGCCGCCTGCCGGATGTTCCATGAATCGCAGGATCGCCCGCGCGCGATGGAGGATCCCTCATGCGTGTGATTACCGTCGCCGGACCGCCCTCTGTCGGCAAGACCTCCGTCGTCGTCAAGACGGCCAAAGCTCTCGCCGGCAAGGGCCAGAACATCGCCATCGTCAAGTTCGACGCGCTCTCGACCATGGACGACGAAATCTACGCCCGCGCCGAACTGCCCGTGGCGGTCGGCCTCGCCGGCAATGTCTGCCCCGACCATTTCTTCGTCAGCAACATCGATGATTGCCTTGGCTGGGGGCGGCGCGCCGGCGCCGACATCCTGATCGCGGAGAGCGCCGGCCTCTGCAACCGCTGTTCGCCGCATATCCAGGGCGCGCTGGCGGTCTGCGTCGTCGATAATCTTTCGGGAATCCACACGCCGCGCAAGATCGGCCCGATGCTGAAGCTCGCCGATATCGTCGTCGTCACAAAAGGGGACATCGTGTCCCAGGCCGAGCGCGAAGTGTTCGCGTTCAATGTCCGTCTCGCCAATCCGCGCGCGATCGTCCTCTTCTTCAACGGCATCACCGGCCAGGGCGCCGCCGAACTTGGCTTCCACATCGCCCGCGCGCCGCATATCGAGACTCTGGAGGGACGTCGGTTGCGCTTCCCGATGCCGTCGGCCGTCTGCCCTTATTGCGTCGGCGAAACTGCTATCGGCTGTGACCATCAGCGCGGCAATGTGCGCAAGATGACCTTCGCGGACGCGTCTGCATGACGGGGCCTCTTCTGTCGCTGACGCTCGCCGAATTGTCGCGCCGCCATCCGGCCTTCATCGACTTCCTCGCTTCGACAGATGCGGACGGCGCAAAGCCCGGCCGCACGCTGGAGGCATGGCTCACCGGCCTCAGCGACGACCGGCTCTCGCATGTCGGTATGGATCGCCACCAACTGCTCGCCCATGTCGAAGTCCTCGCCGCCGAGGTCGAAGCGCAACGCGGGGCCGACGCGCCGCAGCTGCGCTCGCTGACGATCCTTGGCGGACGCGACAAGATCGGGCGCGCCGAGCAGTTGAACCTCGTTCTGAAGCCGGGCGATGTGTTGTGCATCGTCGGTCCGACCGGCTCCGGCAAGAGCCGTCTGCTCGCCGACATCGAATGCCTCGCGCAGGGCGATACGCCGTCCGGCCGGCGCGTGCTTATCGACGATTCGCCTGCTGAGCCCGGCTGGCGTTGCGCCTCCGACCGGAAGCTGATCGCGCAACTGTCGCAGAACATGAATTTCGTGGTCGATCTCACCGTCGGCGAGTTCGTCGCGATGCACGCCAATTGCCGCCTCGCGCACAGGCGCGACGACGCCGCGCGCGACGTCATCGCCTGCGCCAACGATCTCGCGGGCGAGCGCTTTTCCGCCGACGTCTCGCTCACCCAGTTGAGTGGCGGCCAGACGCGCGCCCTGATGATCGCCGACATTGCCCTTCTGTCGGCCTCGCCGGTTGTGCTGATCGACGAGATCGAGAATGCCGGCATCGACCGGAAAAGGTCGCTCGACCTCTTGATCGCCAAGGAAAAGATCGTCCTGGTGTCGACCCATGATCCGATCCTCGCATTGCTTGGCGCGCGCCGCATCGTCGTGCGCAACGGCGCCGTCGCCGACATCATCGAAACCAGCGCGCGCGAGAGGGCCAATCTCGCCCGCCTCGAAGGCGTCGACCGGGCGCTGACGGATTTGCGCGGCCGGTTGCGGCAGGGCGAACGCATCGACGCCCTGCCGTCCTGGTTTGACGATCGCGGAAAGGACTGAAGTCCTGGACGCCATCGATCTCCTTTTGCAGCGCCGATCCTGTTCCGCGCTGCAGGCCCCGGCGCCGGAGGGAGAAGCCCTCCTGACGATCCTGCGGGCGGCCCTGCGCGTTCCGGATTTCCAGGGACTGCGGCCTTACGAGTTCATTTTGGCTTCAGGCGCCGGCCTCGATAAATTAGGCGCGCTGTTGGAGCGCGCCGCTCTCGCCGCAGGCCAGCCGCCGGCCGTCGTCGCCCGCGCGCCGCGCATGCCGCATCGCGCACCGCTGGTTGTTATCGTCGCCGCCCGCGCGCGCGCCAGCAAGATCGTCAGCCTATTCGAACAGCAGCTGACTGCCGGCTGCGCAGTCATGACGATGCAGATGGCGGCGGTGGCGCAGGGCTTCGGCGGCATTTGGCGTTCGGGTTGGCCGATGTTCGATCGCAGCTTGCATGACGCCCTCGAACTTGCGCCCGACGATCAGATCGTCGGCTTTCTCTACCTCGGCACGCCGGCGAGCGCGCCGGGGGAACAGCCACCGCCTGTCGAGCCGGAGGATTTCATCCGATGGTTGTGACTTTCGCCAGCGGTGAGACCACAGGAAGACCTGTTGAGATATCGCACAACAAGAGTGGCACGGCGCTTGCCAAACAATATTTGCGTAAGGCGAGCGGCCGCCATGACTGGCTACGCTCGGAGAGGCGCCCTTCGATGTCCTCGGCGCGCTGCGCCGCGCGGCGTCATCAGCAAATCCGAGTTCGGTCCGCATCCCGGGCGCCGATCGGAAATTAACCGGATCAAGGAGCAAACAATGTCAGCACTGCGACAGATCGCATTTTATGGCAAGGGCGGCATCGGCAAGTCGACCACCTCGCAAAACACCCTCGCGGCCCTTGCCGCGATGGACCAGAAAATCCTCATCGTCGGTTGCGATCCCAAGGCGGATTCGACCCGCCTTATCCTTCACGCCAAGGCGCAGGACACCATCCTCAGCCTCGCGGCTGAAGCCGGCAGCGTCGAAGACCTCGAACTCGAGGACGTTATGAAAGTCGGTTTCCGCGACATCCGTTGCGTCGAATCCGGCGGTCCGGAACCAGGCGTCGGCTGCGCCGGCCGTGGCGTCATCACCTCGATCAACTTCCTTGAGGAGAATGGCGCTTATGACGGTGTCGATTACGTCTCCTACGACGTGCTCGGCGACGTGGTCTGCGGCGGCTTCGCCATGCCGATCCGTGAAAACAAGGCGCAGGAGATCTACATCGTCATGTCCGGCGAGATGATGGCCATGTATGCGGCCAACAATATCTCCAAGGGCATTCTGAAATACGCCAATTCCGGCGGCGTGCGCCTCGGCGGCCTCGTCTGCAACGAGCGCCAGACCGACAAGGAATATGAGCTGGCTGAGTCCCTCGCGAAGAAACTTGGCACGCAGCTGATCTATTTCGTGCCGCGCGACAATATCGTCCAACACGCCGAACTGCGCCGCATGACGGTGATTGAATACGCGCCCGATTCCAAGCAGGCGGAGCATTACCGCACGCTTGCGACGCGGGTCCACGCCAACAAGGGGAACGGCATCATCCCGTCTCCGATCACGATGGACGAGCTCGAAGACCTGCTGATGGAGCACGGCATCATGAAGGCCGTCGACGAGTCCCTGATCGGCAAGTCGGCCGCCGAACTCGCGGCTGGCTGACAGCCGGCGCGACCCAAAACTTCTCAACGAAGGCGGCCCCCGGCATCGGACCAATAAGGTTCTGGAACTCTTGTAGAATCCTTCTATGGATCGTTATGACTTACGCGAGCAGTGCAATCTTGCTGCAAGGGCGGTATTGTCACATTGGCCATGGATAGGCGATTTTCGTGCTGAGTTGGGAGGATGACCATTACTTGGAACGCGGTAGCGCCTTAGCTTGCTCAGATGCTACCGTGGACCCGATAAGGGGGGCTGGTGTCCCGCCCCTGACTATATTTTCAAAATGGGTATCCCCTTCACGCCTAGAGTATCCGTTATGGGCAAGGGGCATTTTCGGGCCACGAGCGGTCATTTCGCAGGAGGGCGTTTGCGAGGACGACGAGCTTGCGCATGACGGCGGTGATGGCGACTTTGGGCGGTTTTCCGGC
>JBKQMI010000215.1:0-5784 GCA_052146775.1 Methylocella sp.
CCGAGCTGCACATAAGGCAGTAGCGGCGCTGAACGATGCAAAAACTACATTGCAAAGGGCGCTGGAGGATATTCAGGAGGCTCTCGATGAGATTCAGAGGTAGAGCGGATAATCTTTCACGTACCAAATAAATCAAAAGCAGCATCTTTCCTGCGATGTGTTCTTTTAATTACTGCGATCGTGGAGGGTTTACTGGGTAACTCATAGTCATTTGCCTTCTCCAACTTCTTTCGGCAGGGAGGAACCCACATCAAGCGCGGAGATCGCTGTGCATCCTTCTCCCAGACCAGCCACGCATAACCAGTCGCTGTCGTGGCCTTCTTGTCCAGACGTCCCTTCACCATGGGTACGCGCTCGGTAAATTGAGCGAACTTGGACGGCGGATTATCACGGAAAATAGCGTCATACCTGCCGATGCTCTCCAGGAATACGGTACGAGCTAAAATGGCTACGCCCTTGCGAGCGACGAGGAGCGATCGGATTACGAACTCTTCAGCTAGGCGGAACGGAGGATTGGTAATTACCCAATCGCACGAATTCGTCTCGTAAGGAAAAGTCAGAAAGTCACGAACCGACCCATAGCCATAGTCGTAAGCATCAGAACAACTGACATCGGCAAAGTATTCCCTGAGAACTTTAGCCATATGACCAGCGCCACACGCTGGTTCCAAGCATGTTTGGGTAGCCAACTTGCTTCTGTCGTCGATGATGTATTCCAACAATCCTCGCGTTGCCCACGGCGGCGTGGGAAAATCGTCGGGGCTGTCAGCAGCCTCTTTCCGTTGAGCCATTACAGCGTGCGAAGTATTTTGCATAAGGCCTCTCCGCCGGGATGCCGAATCATTGCCGCTATGTTCGATGTTTGTTCATCGTGGTTAACACTTTGGGTAAGGCGAGGGAATCCTAAGAAATAAAAAATCTTCGCCGTCGGATTTTTGTCCGTGAGGCCTTAGCATCGCTGGTCGGAGGTCCCTTGCTGCGCTGGCGGCCGGTGCCCACATCGAAGGATGACTGGCGGAGTCCCTATGGCAGGCACGTGCCCTCCGGTGGCGGGAGGCCCTCGTTTGGGTGGGCTCTATTACGAAGTCGTAAAAGTCGTCGGCACCGCGACGGGGATCGCTGGTGTTTCGATGGCGCGCGCCCTTCTTCACTATGAAAGGGTCATCCGCGAAAGGCTGTTTCCGGAGATGCAACCGCATCAGGCCTATGCGCAGCTGCGGATGATCGCCGGCGCGAATGTGACCTCGCACGTCATGCCCGGCCTTGAGCCGGGCATCCAGGCGCCCGCCGTTGAGTCTGGATGGCCGGGTCAAGCCCGGCCATGACGCAGCCGGGGTTTGCTCACCCCCGGCTTGACGCCCGCGCTCCCAGCGGGCTTATGGCGGCTTCAATGCTGGCCCTTTGGCCGCCGGAGCCTGATATGTCCAAGATCAACGGAAACCAGATTGCGCCCGGCGCCGTCATCGAGCATGACGGCGGGCTTTGGGTCGCGGTCAAGACCAACGCCGTGAAGCCCGGCAAGGGCGGCGCCTTCAATCAGGTCGAGCTTAAGAACCTCATCGACGGCCGCAAGCTCAACGAGCGCTTCCGCGCCGACGAGACCGTCGAGGCGATCGACCTTGAACTGAAGGATTTCAGCTTCCTCTACGCTGAGGGCGATACGCTCGTCTTCATGGACCTCGAAAGCTACGAGCAGATTGAACTCGCCAAGGACTGGGTCGGCGAGCGCGCGGCCTTTTTGCAGGATGGCATGAAGGTCACGCTGCAGATGAATGAGGCGCGCCCGATCAGCATCCGCCTGCCGGCCTATGTCACCCTGACCATCGTCGAGGCCGATCCCGCCATCAAGGGCCAGTCGGTGGCGCTCTCCTATAAGCCCGCGCTGCTCGAAAACGGGCTTCGCATCCAGGTTCCGGCCTTCATCGGAAGCGGCGAGCGGATCGTCGTCGACACCAGCGAAGTCGCCTATATGCGCCGGGCGGACTAGCGTTTTCCGATTGGGGATCGGAAAACGCTAATCTTTTGTTTTGTCGCATTTTCTTTACGCGAAGCGGGTCCGCTTCGCTCGAAAAGGCTCCTGATGATCCGCTCCGCCCTCATGAATGTGATGACCGCCGCCGCGTTGAAGGCGGGGCGCGGCCTCAAGCGCGATTTCGGCGAGGTCGAAAATCTGCAGGTTTCCGTCAAGGGGCCGGGCGATTTCGTCTCCGCCGCCGACAAGCGCGCCGAGAAGGTGCTGTTCGAGGAACTCGCCAAGGCGCGCCCCGGCTATGGCTTCGTGCTGGAGGAATCGGGCGAGATCGAGGGGACGGACAAGAGCCACACCTGGATCATCGATCCGCTCGACGGCACCACCAATTTCCTGCACGGGCTGCCGATCTTCGCCATCTCGATCGGGCTGCAGCGGGAGGGCCAGCTCGTCGCCGGCCTCGTCTATAATCCGGCCAATGACGACATGTTCATCGCCGAGAAAGGGCAGGGCGCTTACCTCAACAACCGGCGCCTTCGCGTCGCCGCGCGGCGGGACATGGGCGAGGCGCTGATCGGCTGCGGCATTCCCCATATCGGCAAAAGGGACGGCCATGCGCGCTTCCGCGCTGAGTTCGACGCCGTGATGGCCAAGGCCGGCAATATCCGCCGCCTCGGCTCGGCGGCGCTCGATCTCTGCTTCGTCGCGGCCGGCAATTACGACGGCTTCTGGGAGCGCGACCTCAAATCCTGGGACATGGCCGCCGGAATCGTCATCCTGCGCGAGGCGGGCGGCTACGTCACCGACGCGGACGGCGGCGCCGACATGCTGGCCAAAGGCTCCATCTGCGCCGGCAACGACGTCATCCATCGCGCCCTGCTGGGGCTTGTGAAGCAGCCTTAAGCTTGAGCAGGCGTCAAGTTTTTCTTAAGGGCGCGGCTCGACGAAACGAAAATACGCCTTACATTTAGCCCCGTCACCGGCGCCTGCGTCCGGCGAACATGGAGCTTTACGATGAGCCCAGACATGGGAAAACCTTTTGATCCCGGCTTCAATGCGCAGAGCGCGCCGCATTGTTGCGGCGGGCGCTGGAAGCCGCTGGAAATCGGCGCGATGGTGCTCGGCTTCGCCCTCTGCTGGCCGATTGGCCTTGCCGTCATTGGCTGGAAATTCTGGCAGAAAAAGAGTGGCTATCAGGGCGATCTCTTCACCTTCGCCCGTGAGAAATGGGAGAGCGCCTCGAACTGGAGCTTTACCGGTCAGGGCGGGGGCTTCGCGGCGCGGAGCTGGCGCAGCGCGGGATTTGGCTCCAGCGGCAACCGCGCCTTCGACGAATGGCGCGCGGGCGAACTCGCCCGCCTCGAAGAGGAGCGCCGCAAACTCGTTGCGGCTGAACGCGAATTCGCCGAATTCCTGGAGCAGCTGCGACACGCCCGCGATCGCGAGGAGTTCGACCGCTTCATGCAGGAGCGGCAATGGCGGCAGGGAACGACCTCGGTCTGATCCCGGGTGGTCCGATTTGCGACGTTACGAGGGCGCCCTTTCGGCGCCCTTCTCGTTTGATCACTTCGCTCTTACGTCGATGGTGATTGCGAAACTCTCGACCGGCGCTGGCTCCCAGCTGCGCCGATAGTCGATCACGAGATGCGCTGCACCCTGTTTGAGGGCGCGAAACCGCCAGTTGCGCAGACCGCCCGAGCCGATCAATCCCGGCGCCGTCGCGGCATAGGAATCGCCCTCGACTGCGAGCGCCGGGTCGATGGGCGCATGCAGCTGCCAACGATAGCCGGTGGACGGGTTTTCGGGCAGAGCCATCTCAAACTGGTCGCCGACCCGAAGCTGCTTCGCGCCGCCATTGTCCGCGGCGCCGATCCTGAGCGCGACATCGCCGCCATCGCCGGGCGCCGGGGATTGCGCCCGCGCCAGATCAACGCCACAGCCGGAAACGGCCGCGCCGTTAAGCGCCGCCGCGGCCAGCGCTAAAATAAAGAAGGATTTGGTTCGAGGGGTCAAAACAGTCTCCGGGCCGTCGTCATTCGGGCTTTGGTCCGCTGCGCAGTTTCTTGGTTTCGCCGCGCTGGACTTTCGAATCAACCCGCCGCTCGCGGGAGGCGAGCGTCGGGCGCGTCTTGACGCGGAACTTCGGGCGTTCCGCCGCCTCGGCGATCAGCGCCACGAGCCGCGCGATGGCGTCTTTCCGGTTCAGCTCCTGCGAGCGGAAGCGCTGCGCAAACAGCACGATCGCCCCGTCCTTCGTCGCCCGCGCGCCGGCGAGCCGCAGCAGACGGCGCTTCACGGCAGGTTCGAGCGAGGGCGAGTTTTCGGCGTCGAAGCGCAATTGCGCCGCCGTCTCGACCTTGTTGACGTTCTGGCCGCCGGGTCCGCTGGCGCGCACGAAGCTGAGGACGATCTCGGCCTCGTCGATCGAAACCTCCGGCGTCACCTCGATCCGCGCCAAGACTTCGCTCCTTCGGCGTTGACAGCCGCGCCTTTTTCGCACGCGTTAACCGCGATGCTTTAGCACCGCTTAAAGATTCGCGCTCATCTTTAAGAGATGGCGCGACGCATTCTGCCATTCGCCGCGCTGGCGGCGCTCATCGCAACGCTGGCTGGCTGCTCCAATTATCAGGCGCCGCAGCGGCCGGCCTGGCGCGCCCAGGCGGAGAACGCCTGTTTCGCCGAGCGCCCCTTCTCGCTTTCCGCTTACATCCAGCCCGCGCGCGAAATCAGCGGCCCCGGCATCTGCGGCCTGACCCGGCCCCTGCGCGTCGCCGCCCTCGCAGACGGCGCGGTCGGCTTCGACGCGGCCTATACGCTCGACTGCCCGATGGTCGCCGCGCTCAACGAATGGCTGCGGGACGTGGTGCAGCCGGCGGCTGAGGCGCGTTTCGGCCAGCGCGTGGTCGAAATCATGAGCATGGGCGCCTATAGTTGCCGCGGCATGAACGGCATTTCAGGCGCCCGCATCTCCGAACACGCCTTCGGCAACGCCCTCGACATCGCCGGCTTCCGCCTCACCGATGGACGCGAGATTTCCATCGTGCGCGACTGGACGCGCGGCGACGATCAGACACGCGCTTTCCTGCAGGACGTCCACATGGGCGCCTGCGCGCATTTCACCACGGTGCTGGGGCCGGGCGCCAATATTTTTCACTACAACCACATCCACGTCGATCTTGCGATGCACGGCAATTCGGCGACCGGCCTCAGGCGGATCTGCAAGCCTCTGCTGCGACCCCTTCCGGCTCCGACGCAGCCCCCCGATGGCCTCCCCGATGCGCCGGACATCGACGAGGACGTCGACACGGCGCAGGGCAAGGTCCTGCGCGAGGACGCGCTCGCCCTGCGCGACGCGGGAGCGCAGGAGGGAACATTGCACGCGGGACCCGGACCAGGGCCGGTGGCGCGCATCCCGGACTCTTATTTCAATGCCGCACTGAAGCCGCCCGCGGCGATCCCGGCGACGCGGCCCGCCGCGGCAAGATCCTACGCCCCCCATCCCGTCGCCGCCACTCCGCCGCCGCGGGAGGGAAATCCCGCCGACTGGGATCTGACCTCTTCGATTCCGCGCCAGCGCTGATCATCTTTCCTGCGGACGAAGCCGTGCTACATGCGACGCACCATGATTTTGGATCCAAAATCATGAACGAAATCGATTCCAAAAGTCTAACAGTTCATCGTCGTGGCGCCACTTACCCCCGGTGAGCTACGACGACCAGACGTTTGACCTCGCCATTTTCAAATGCCTGCAAAAAAGCATTGTAGTTCTTGAAGGACACGCATCCGTTCGAATCGCCGTTCGGGCCGAGCATGTA
>JBKQMI010000216.1:0-33514 GCA_052146775.1 Methylocella sp.
TGCTCATGCTTTTGAATCTGGAGCGATTTCTTATCAACCGAATGGTCCATTCGGTTGATAAGCGCTCTAGTGGATAAAACCTGACGCTTGACTCCCACGTGTCCGGACAATTTTATCCACTAAATCAATATGTTGTGGGCGGACTTGTCCGGACGTTCGCGTTAGCGAATGTCGGGGTCGGACCTCTAGCTCAAGCGGCTCAACCGAGAAAGAACCGCACCATCTCGCGCGATGCGTCGGGACCCTGCGGATTCGTATAGGATCCGTCGGGATGGCCGCCGGACCAGGCGTGGCCGACGCCCTCAAGGCTCCAATATTCGACATGCGGCGCGCCGCCCTTGTCGGCGATGATGACGCGCTTATAGGGAACGCCGCCATCGGAGCGGCCCTCAAGCGTTTTCTCGGTGGCGCCCTTGAGCCCCGCGCGGGCGGCGGCCACGATCAACTCTCCATTGGCGGGATGGACCGTGCGGTCCGCATCGCCGTGAAAGACGATCATTCGCACGCGCGTATCGAGCGCGAGCGCCGCCTCGCCGCTGGCGCCATTGCGCATGGAGCTGAACGCCGATCCCACGTCGCTCGCCGCCCCGTAAGGCAGGCCTGAGTGAATGCCGGCGGCGGCGAAAAGATCCGGGTGAGTCGCCGCGAGGATCGCGGCCATGGCGCCGCCAGCCGACAGGCCGGCGACGAAGACCCGGTCCGGATCGACGCTGAAATCCGCCATGATCTCGCGCGTCATCCCGGCGATAATGGCCGGCTCTCCCGAATCGCGCGCCTGGTCCTTCTGGTTGAACCAGTTCCAGCAGGCCATATTGTTGGAGCTTGTCGGCTGCTTCGGATAGGCGACGAGACAGCCGTATTTTTCGGCCAGCGCATTCATGCCCGTCCCTAGGGCGAAATCGTCCGGATTTTGCGTGCAGCCATGCAGCATCACGATCAGCGGCAAGCCCCGACCGTCCGCCCGGCTCTCCGCGCTGCTCGGCACGAACAGCTTGTAGTCGCGCGAACCGGGGGCGCCCGCATGGGTCTTCGACAGAAACTGCGCGCCGCTGGGCGTTGGAACCTCCGGCGCGGGGCGAACATGCGGCTGGAAGCCAGGTGCGCGGACCGGAACGAGGCCGGTCTGCAACAGATGCAGCACCTCTCCCATGGGTTTGGCCTTGCGCGCGCGCTCGATGGCGGCGGCGGACGGCGCCATCTCTTTTTTCGGCAGCGTGAAGGCAGACGGCGAAGCGAGGGCGCTCCATGGGGCGGCTGTTTTCAGCTCTTCAGGCTCGATCTCATGCTGCGCGTTCGGCCGCGCGGGTTCCGCGCGATCCCCCCAGGCCCTGCCGGAAAGCGCGTGCTGAATGACTTTGGTCGCTTCCGCGAGATTTTGGCGCGACGTCAGCGCCGCGGCCCGGCGCACGGCGCCGCCAAGGATGGATTTCATTTGTTTGATCCTTTTTTGAAGCGCAGCCAAGACCATTTCCGAACTGCTTCGCCCAAAAAATGAAGACGAAAAAGTGGTCAGCGAATGCGATCCGCAAGCGCCGCCTTGACCGATTTACTGGCCTGGAGCGTCCCGAGGACGGTAATCGCCTCGATTGCCGCGCAGGCCAGTTCGCAGGGAACGTCATCGGCGATGATGGCGAGGCCAATGACCTTGATGCTGAGCTTTTCCCCAGCATCCCGGACTTTCTCAAGATCCTCGCGGCTGAAGTGCCGCAAGCCGATTTCGAGGGTCTGCCGTATGATTGTTTGCTGGACGGCCTCCGCATGGCGCCCGAGCTGATTGCGGATCGCCGTCCTTATCATGTCGGTGCGATTGGAGTAGAAGCCTTCGCGCACCAGAAGGTCGATGTGGCCGAGATCGACATGACCGAGATTGATGGTGATTTTTTCGCTGTCGCACACTCTGTCGCGCAAGCGGTGAATCTCGGCGCCCATGACGTTCTCCATCTGCGTGGATGGTATATGGCTGGTTTTTCCCTATCTCGCAAGTGCGAAAAGATTGCGCCCTGTGGAAATCCACAATTGCTTCGAGCACTGCGAATTCCGAAAGCGCGACCTGACCCGACGCAAAGATCAAGCCTCTCGACGAAGCCCCGGACTTGAGGCCGCCATTCGCGCAGGGGTGCTGTGAGGAGCGGCCGACAACCGCGCCCGATTCATCCGCGATTCGAGCCTGACGGCGCTGGACAAGCGTTGCCGGCGGGCGCATGAAATTTGTCTGGCGCCGCGTGGCTGGCCCGCGGCGACGATCTAGCCAGATAGGAGAATTGCGATGGCGAAAGGTCAGGTTCGCAGCAACCGAGAAGCCAAGAAGCCGAAGAAGGAAAAGCCGAAAGAGGCGGCGGGCGCGCCGAGTCTCTTGAAAGCGGGTACGCCCGGAAAAAAGAAGTAGCCGCCTGTTTTTAGGTAGCTTTTTGGTCGCTTTGCGCTTTTGCCGCGGCATTTTGCGCGGGGTGAAGGCGGGGTGAAGGGTTGTGCGCCGATTTAGGTCCGGTCAGTTTGACTTTGACCAAGTGGCGTGAAAAACTATTTTATTAACTAATTTTATCGACTAAGATAACTATAAGTCGGGCCTAGAATGGAAGGGCCGACCATGCCGCAACCTCCGTGGCGGAGCCCTTCGAATAAAGCGCCCGGCCGCGCATTAAGCGTTTCGGACAAGTGGCAGATGAACCGACGGATGATCGGACAGATTGTGCCGGCGCCCCTGTGGAGCCCTTGCAGAAGCAGCTCCCTTCTTCGATTGCGCTCCGCGGCAGGCTGCGGCAGGAGGCTGGAGACGGCTTCGCCAAGGAACGCGCTCGCGGCCCCACTGTTCGTCAATTCGATCCTCAACTCCGCCCAGACTCACGCGATGAGGAGATTTTGGTGACGACGCTGTCGAGACATCCAGAAACGATCGGCCTGCACGCCGGCTGGCGCGCGGATCCAGCGACCGGCGCCGTCGCCGTACCGATCTATCAGACCACCTCCTACCAATTCGCCGACACGCAGCACGCCGCAGATCTCTTCGCACTGAAGGAACTCGGCAACATCTATACGCGGATCGGCAATCCGACCACGGATGTGCTGGAGAAGCGCGTCGCGGCGCTGGAAGGCGGGGTCGCCGCTCTCGCGCTGGCCTCCGGCCAGGCGGCCTCGGCGTTCGCGGTGCAAAATCTCGCCCGCGCCGGCGACAATATCGTCAGCGGCACAGATCTTTACGGCGGCACCTGGAATCTTTTCGCCAATACGCTGAAGGATCAGGGCCTCGAGGTCCGGTTCGTCGACCCCAACGACCCAGAGGCGTTCCGGCGCGCGACCGACGCGCGCACGAGAGCCTACTACGCCGAGACGCTCCCGAACCCAAAACTCGCCGTCCTGCCGATCGCCGAAGTCGCCGCCGTCGGACGCCCGGTCGGCATCCCGCTCATCGTCGACAATACCGCTTCGCCCATTCTGTCCCGTCCGCTGGAGCATGGCGCGGCGATCGTCGTTTATTCCGCCACGAAATATCTCGGCGGCCACGGCAATTCGATCGGCGGCCTCATCGTCGATGGCGGCAATTTCGATTGGGAGGCGCACAAAGAGCGCCAGCCGGCGCTGAATACGCCCGATCCCAGCTATCACGGCGCGATCTGGACCGAAGCGGTGAAGCCGCTGGGGCCGGTCGCCTACATCATCAAGGCGCGCACGACGCTTCTGCGCGACATCGGCGCCGCCCTCTCGCCCTTCAACGCCTTCCTGATCCTGCAGGGGATCGAGTCTTTGGCGCTGCGGATCGAGCGTCACGTCCGCAACGCCGAGGCCGTCGCCAATTACCTCCTGCGCCACAATGGCGTGCGGAAGGTCATCTATCCCTCGCTGCAGACCGGGATCGAGCGCCAGCGGGCCGATCGCTATCTGACCGGCGGCTATGGCGGCCTCCTCGGCTTTGAACTCGAAAGCGCCGAAACCGGACGCAAATTCATCGACTCGCTGGAACTGTTCTATCATGTCGCCAATATCGGCGACTCGCGCAGCCTCGCGATCCACCCCGCGACGACCACCCATTCGCAGCTTTCGGTAGAAGACCAACTCGCGACGGGGGTGACGCCCGGTTATGTCCGGCTCTCGATCGGCATCGAGCATATCGACGACATTATCGCCGATCTCGACCAGGCTCTTTCCGCCGCGACGGGTCTTGCCCGCGCGGCCTGAAGGGGCGGCGCTTGTCGCGCGAGAAAATGCGCGCCTCGCGCTGCGGCTTTTTGATAGTTGACAGAAATCCTAGACTTTATAATTTGCTTGATCGGAGCGCTTGGTCTCGCCTCGCGAGGCAGCGGGGCGACGCATAAACTGGAGAGACGAAATGGCCCTTCAACTTGGCGATATCGCCCCCGATTTCGAGGCTGACACCACCGAAGGCCACATCCGATTCCATGAATGGGCCGGCGATTCCTGGGTCGTCCTGTTTTCGCACCCGAAGAATTTCACGCCGGTTTGCACCACGGAGCTCGGCTATACGGCAAAGCTGAAGCCTGAATTCGACAAACGCAACGTCAAAGCGATCGGCCTCAGCGTCGATGAACTGGCGAGCCACACAAAATGGGACGACGACATCAAGGAGACACAGGGCCACGCCCTGAACTTCCCCCTGATCGCGGATCCGGATCGCAAGATCGCAAATCTTTATGGCATGATCCATCCGAACGCGAGCGATACGCTGACGGTGCGCTCGGTTTTCATCATCGGGCCGGACAAGAAGATCAAATTGACGCTCACCTATCCGGCGAGCACGGGCCGCAACTTCGACGAGGTGTTGCGGGTGATCGATTCCCTGCAACTGACCTCGAAGCACCAGGTCGCGACGCCCGTCAACTGGAAGGCCGGCGAGGATGTGATCATCGTCCCCTCGGTTTCGGACGAGGACGCAAGGAAGAAGTTCCCGGGCGGCTGGACAGCCCCGCGCCCCTATTTGCGAATCATTCCGCAGCCGCGGGGCTGACGCAGCCGATCGCGGTGAGCGATTGACACTCAACCAGCCGGCTGCGACGGTTGGGCTTGCGCTCCGCCGGGCGCGTCCCTAGATTTTACTGCTGCCCTTCCCGGCGAAGCGCAGCTCTAACGATGGAGCAAGAACATGCCGCAGACAGCCGCACGGCAGGCTAAAGCCTCCGCGCCGGAGCATACCCCGGGACGCGGCCGTATTTACGATTCGGTGACCGACACGATCGGCAATACGCCGCTGGTTCGCTTACGGAAGATCGAGAAGGCCAAAGGCCTCAAGGCCAACCTGCTCGCCAAGCTCGAATTCTTCAATCCGCTGGCCAGCGTCAAGGACCGTATCGGCGAGCATATGATCTCGACGCTCGAAGCCGAGGGAAAGATCACGCCTGGCAAGACGACGCTGATCGAGCCGACCTCCGGCAACACCGGCATTGCTCTCGCCTTCGTCGCCGCGGCGCGCGGCTACAAGCTTATTCTCGTCATGCCGGAGTCGATGTCGATCGAGCGCCGCAAGATGCTGGCCCTTCTCGGCGCCGAACTCGTCCTGACCCCCGCCGCGCAAGGCATGAAAGGCGCCATCGCCAAGGCGCAGGAACTCAGCGAATCGACGCCTGACTCGGTAATCCCGCGGCAATTCGAAAATCCGGCCAATGTGGAGATTCACAAGCTGACCACAGCCGAGGAGATCTGGAACGATACCGAAGGCCTGGTTGATGTGTTTGTCGCCGGAGTCGGCACGGGCGGCACGATCACCGGCGTCGGTCAGGTCTTGAAGCCGCGTCGCCCGTCGTTGAAAATCGTCGCGGTCGAGCCCGAGGATTCGCCCGTTCTCTCTGGCGGCGCCGCGGGTCCGCACAAGATTCAAGGCATCGGCGCCGGCTTTATTCCGGCGATTCTCGATCGCTCCGTGATCGATGAGGTGGTGACCGTCGGCAATCAGACCGCGTTCGACACGGCGCGGCTGCTGGCGCGAATCGAGGGCATTCCGGTCGGCATTTCATCGGGCGCGGCCGTCGCGGCGGCGATCGAAATCGCGTCGCGGCCGGAGAGCGAAGGCAAGAACATCGTGATCATCATCCCCTCCTTCGCGGAGCGCTACCTTTCGACCGCCCTCTTCGACGGGCTTTAAGGCGCCTGTTTTCGGCGGCGTGCACCGGCGCGACGATATGACCAAAATAGCACAGTGACCCAAAAATCGTCTGCCAGAACCACGCCGCTAACCGCGCCTCGCCGTCGTCAGGTCAGTCAGGCTCTGAGTCTCGTTGCGGTCGCTCTCTTTCTTGCGCTCTGGCCGCGTCAAAGTGTAGCTGGTGAATACCAGCCAGCTTTGGGTCCGTCTGACAAGTATTCGTCCGGTCAGGCTGGAGCCAACTCTCTGGATTCACTTGATGCCTGGCGGATCGTCCGCACGAAAGGAGCCGATGGCGCAACGGAAACTACGGCAATTCTGCGTGTCGCCGACGTTTCAAGGTCAGATCCCCGTCTGGCTGGATTGATGCTGCGATGCGGTAAGCAAGGCGTCGAACCCGTCATTGTGGTCGTGGAGCCTTTTTCGCCCCTGGCGCGCCCGAAAATTTCCTTGCGCGCGGACGACCGGGAGTCCTATTTTGAAGGAAGGCCTTTGCCGACTGGCGCGGGCTTACGCGTTCCCGCCGACGCGTTTGATCTCGTAAAGGGTCCGTGGAAAGGCGCCCGCGAATTAACGATCAAGATTTCAGACGGCGATGTGGAAATGAGCGGAGTCGTGGAATTATCGGGTTTGCCGACCGCTATTCAGTCGCTGGCGGGTTGCGCCGGAAAATGATCTGACAGAGGTTTCAAGGGCTTAGAAAAACAGACCCTGACGTGATCAGGCAAGAAAACGAAAATAAAAAAAATCTGGGAGGCATCGAAATGGCCATGCTGTTGATCGCAACAGCCCTTTTTGGGCTGATCCTTGGGCAATTCTTTAAAGTTTACGTCCTCATTCCGACATGTGCCTTCGCCGTGGTGCTGGCCTTCGCCGGACCGACTCTTGGCTATGATTTATCGACCGTTTCTTTTGTGGATATCACGTTGATAATGGCAAGCCTTCAAATCGGGTATTTCGTCGCGCTCGCGTCCAAATCCTTCGCGTCCATCCACCTAAGCCGAGGCAGGAACTGGGGCGCCCCTGCGCACCCGGTCTCGTCGAGATCGCTGCATCTGCGATAGCCTGAAAATAGCCCCGTGATAGGTGCCTCGCGGCCTCGGAAGCGGTTGAATTAACGTCTCAAATCATCGTCTAGCAATCTGCGCCAAATGTACGGCACCACGGCTCTTATTGCAATTACAAAAATTCTTGTTGCGATGCAACCCGTTTCGCCGCGATGTCCTGACCTCCCGCGCCTTGCTCCTTTAGGCCGGCTCGCCGATGCGCGTGGCCCCCCCCCCCGCTGCGCCCGAGTCGAGGCTGGCTATATTTCTCGGGCCGGTGCGCCGCCCCAAGCGCGGCTTCCGGAAATCCCCTGAACTTTGGTTAAGATTCGGTTTCACTCTGGGCGTGCGCCGCCGCATTTACGCCAAACCGATGATCATTCTGTGGACTTCGGGTTTGAAGACGCCTGAGGCTCTCTAGAGAACCGCTCACCCTGCGTGGCGGCCGCGCGGCGAAAGAGGCGAAACGAGAATGGATCAACCCGTTTGCTTTCGCCGGAGCGCTTCCTGGCCGCGGTTAAGCTTCGCCGCATTCGGATTGCTGTCTCTCGGAGCTGTTGGCGGATGCGTCGAGACGGCGGCCTTGTCGGGCGCAGAGCCCCCCGAGGCGCACGCCCAGCTGGCTGCGAACGCGGCGGTCGCTGATCCCCACGGCGTCCGCGTCGCCCTGGCCAGTCTCAGCGGCGCTCCGCAGCCGCTGGAGGACCGCATGAAAGATGCGTTCGCCGCGCAAGCGAACCAGCGAAACATCGCCTTGGCCGACCCCGCAAAGGCCGCCTATCTCATCCGCGGCTATGTGACGACCTATCCCGCAGCGAACGGTACGACGATCGCCGCGGTCTACGACATCTTCGACGCCAAAAAGAACCGGGCGCAGCGTCTCGAAGACGATGTCCTCGTCAAAAGCGCGGGCTCCGATCCCTGGTCGGGTTTCGACGCCGCCGCGATGGACGACCTCGCCGCGCGAAGCGCCGCCGATCTCGCCGCTTTCCTGATCACAACCCCCGAGGCGCTCGCCGCCGCCGAACCTGCGGCGGGATCTGACCCCGGCGCGATGCCGGCGAGCCGGATTGCGGGCTATCGGACCGCCGCGCGCGCGGGCGCCGCGCCATCCCGATCGGCGCTGGCGCCGGTCGTCGCGGCCGATGCGGGCGGCCTCAGCGTGACGGCGTTTCGTTAACGATAAATGCGGCCTTTCTGCAACAACCGCGGCGCGTCGGATCTCGACACGGCCTGTTCCGACGCTATCATTGCCGCGCAGCGCGGCTTTTTGCTCAAAGAGTCGCCAATGAAACACTCGCCAAACATCAAATCGGAGGAATTATGAAGCGCATCATCTTGACGGCATTGGCGTTTACGGCCCTTCTCATTGGCGGGGCCAGCGCCGATCCCACCGGCGAATGGCGGACCGCCGATGGCGCGACGGTGCGCATCAAAAAATGCGGGAGCGGACTTTGCGGCTATGTCGCATCGACGCGGGGCGCGCCTGGCAAGGACGTCCGCAATCCCGACCCGGCCAAGCGCAACCGTTCGGTGCTCGGACTCGAGGTTTTGATCAATCTGCAGCCAAGTGGCGGCAAGGCCTGGACCGGCACGACCTATAACGCCGAGGACGGCTTGCTCTATAACGCGACTGTGAACGAGGAGAGCGAATCGGCAATCCAGGTCAAGGGCTGCGGCGCAAATGGCGGCGTGTGCGGATCGGAGACGTGGAGCCGGGTGAGATAACGCGTCGGATCGCGCCGACGCGCGACCCGAAGACGATCAGGGGGGAGGCGCGAGGCACGACGCGCCGCCGACATTGGCGGGATTTGGCGCCGCGTTTCCGCATGCGCTGCGGTCCGTCGCGAATTCCGCTTCGGATGTGATTGCTACGGTGAGGCTGTCCGGTTTAAGAGGGTGGCGCGCCACGGCGGCGAGCAGGATCACGAAATGAAAATTCTGGCGGGCAACTCCAATCGGCCTCTGACAGAGGCCATTGCGGCCTATCTTGGGCTGCCGCTCACCAAGTGTCAGGTCCGCCGCTTCGCCGATATGGAGATATTCGTCGAAATCCAGGAGAATGTTCGCGGGCAGGATGCGTTCATCGTTCAATCGACCTCCTACCCGACCAACGATCATCTGATGGAGGTGCTGATCATGACCGATGCGCTCCGGCGCGCATCGGCCCGGCGAATCACCGCGGTCATCCCATATTTCGGCTATGCCCGTCAGGATCGGAAGCCCGGCCCGCGCACGCCGATTTCGGCGAAGCTCGTCGCCAATCTGCTCACCCGGGCGGGCGCCGACCGCGTGCTCACCGTCGATCTCCACGCCGGCCAGATTCAGGGCTTTTTCGATATTCCGACAGATAATCTGTTCGCAGCTCCCGTCCTCGTCCGCGACATTCAGTCCCGGCTGGAGCTCGACAACGTCATGGTGGTTTCGCCCGACGTCGGCGGCGTCGTTCGGGCTCGCGCCCTCGCCAAACGAATCGATGCGCCGCTCGCCATCGTCGACAAGCGCCGCGAGCGCGCCGGCGATTCGGAGGTGATGAACATCATCGGCGAAGTCGATGGCAAAATCTGCATCCTGATCGACGACATCGTCGATTCCGGCGGCACCTTGTGCAATGCGGCGGATGCTCTGCGCGCCCGGGGCGCCCGCGAGGTCTACGCCTACATCACACATGGCGTGCTCTCGGGCGGCGCAGCGGCGCGAATCGCCGCCTCGAGCCTGAAAGAGCTCGTTCTCACCGACACCATCCAGTCGACGGAAGCCATTCGCGTCTCCAAGAACATTCGCATCGTCTCGATCGCGCCGCTGATCGGCGAGGCCATCGCCCGCATCGCAAAAGAGGAGAGCGTGTCCAGTCTTTTCGACTGAACCGCCTTCGTCCGGCTGAATGGGTCTCGCCGCGCCGCGCGTCTTTGAGTCGCGTCTGTGGATGACGTCGATCCGCGTCTTCAAAACGTCGCGCGATGCATCGATAAGACTGCCGGATCAAGCTTCATCTCGAAAAAGCCTCGCGAAAATGTTGAATGCGGAGCGGTAAGCCCGGCGCATATTCGCCTTCGTATCAAACAGCCGGCGTGACCCGCGCGTTTCAAGTGTCTGGCGTTTGATGCATTCGGTGGCGCCGCCGGTTCGCGGCGCGCATGATTGGTCTGGAGCGGGATGGGGAAAAGGGGAATCCGCTTTTCCACTCGCATCCCGCTCCAAGCTCTTGGAATCGATCGCGTTCATGGTTTTGGATTGATGTGGGTCCAATACCATTGCGATCTTAGGGCGGCCTGTCCTGAAGATGGAATGTCTTTTGCGTCGAAAGACTAAAATGAGAGAGACGTTTCAAATAAAAACTATATAATTTATAGAGTAGTCTAATGCCTTCCCTCGCGGAGGGCGCAAAGGAAAATCCATGCCTGACGCATATGTCATTCAGGTCAGCGGCCGCACGGCCGGCATCGTCGCCCGCGACGGCCGTGATCACTGCTTCAATTTCTTCGCAGCTTCGCATCTATTCGAAGCGATGGAGGGCCAGAGCTTCGCCGACCCGCTCGCGGCGGAGCGCGCGGCGCGCTATCTCGCCAAACACGGCAACCTGCCGCGGCGCGGCGATGACGCGTCATCAGCCATCAACCTCGCCCAGAAATAAACCCAAGCAAAAGACAGACTTCCGGATTCGTCGAATGCGCGTGGCCCGCCACGCCTTGCGCGAGGCGAGGCGGGAAAGGAGCGCCCGCGCTTCCGTTCACGATTTCGCGTCTTGCAAAAGCCTTGTTCGCGCCATGGTCAATCGTTAGCGACAAATGGAAGCTTGGCCTCATCGAGGCTCTACCGCCTGTCCGCGCTTGCAAGGCAGGACGAGCCTTGGCGCTCCCGCCGCCGATCCATTAGAGGCGCCGGCGCCGGCTGAACTGATGCGTACAATCTGACCGATGAGCGAGCGCCATTTGAAAACCCGCCTTTCCTTTCACGCCCCTGTTCTGGGCCTGGGATTCGCCGTGGGGCTGTCGGCTTGCACAGTTGGGCCGGACTATATGAAGCCGCCCGCGCCAGAACCCGTCAGATACAAGGAGTTAAAGGGCTGGAAGGTCGCAACGCCGATGGACGCAGCCGACCGCGGTCCCTGGTGGGCGGCGTTCAACGACCCAAAACTCGGCTCTCTGGAAAGCCGCGTCGTCATCTCCAACCAGACGATCATCCAGGCCGAAGCGGCCTACCGGACGGCGCAGGCGCTCGTCAAAGAGGCGCAGGCTGGCCTGTTTCCGACCGTCAACGGAAATTACGCCGACACCGGAGCGCATTCCGGATCGAAGGCCTCCGGAGCCTCAACCGGCATATCGAGCACGCTGGACACGTTCAAGGCCACCGCCAACGCGGCATGGACTCCCGACATCTGGGGCAAGGTTCGCCGCTCGATCGAGAGCAATGTCGCGGGCGCTCAACTTTCGGCGGCCGACCTCGCCAATGCGACGCTATCGGCCCAGGCGCTGCTGGCCGCAGCCTATTTCAATCTGCGCGCAGACGACGCGCTGAAGGAGCTTCTCGACCGCACCGCAAAAGAATACCAGCGAACGCTCGAGATCACGCAGCATCAATATGCGGCGGGCACCGTCTCGAAGGCCGATGTCGCCACGGCGGAGGCGCAGCTTTTGAACACGCAGGCGCTAGCGATCAACACCGGCGTCAGCCGCGCGCAATACGAACATGCGATCGCCATGTTGATGGGCGAGCCGCCGGCGGAGCTGACGATCACGCCGGTTGCGTTCAAATACGCGCTCCCGGCGATTCCCGTCAGCGTGCCCTCGACGTTGCTCGAGCGACGTCCCGACATCGCGGCGGCCGAGCGCGCCATGCAACAGCAGAGCGCCCTGATCGGCGTCGCCACCGCAGCCTACTATCCGAACATCAGCCTCTCCGGCCTCTTCGGCTTCGCTGGGCGCGGTCCGCTCGCGGTCTCGCTCGCCAACGAAGTCTGGAGCCTTGGCGTCGCCGCCACGCAGACCGTCTTCGACGGCGGCCTCAACAGCGCCACGATCGAGGCGGCGCGGGCGACCTTTGATCAGAGCGTCGCCAGTTACCGGCAGACGGTGCTATCGGCGTTTCAGGGGGTCGAGGACCAGCTCGCGGCGCTGCGCATCCTGGCGCAGCAGGCCAAGGTGCAGGACGAGGCAGTCAAGGCCGCGCAGGTGGAGGTTGATGTTCTGCTTAACCAATACGCCGCCGGCACCGTCGCTTTTACCGCCGTCGTCGTCGGGCAGGCGCAGCTCCTCAGCAATGAGGAGTCGGCGCTGACGATCAGGCAGGACCGTTTCCTCGCCGCGGTTGCGCTCATTCAGGACCTCGGCGGCGGATGGAGCGTCACGCAGTTGCCGAGCAGCGCGGAGATCGAGACCGCCAATCCTCTGATTCCCCGGCTGTAGAAAATTATTCTCGCAGCGTAGGTCGTGGCCGGCGGGCCGAAGAATCGCGCCTGCCGAGCCTGAGACGCGGAGACCGTCAACAAAGATTTGAACGGATAAACGCCATGATTCTGCTTCACGAAAGTGTTTGATTGCTGTGAGAAATAGCGTCGATCGGAGCCGCGATCTTTGCTATTTGTCAACATTGCAAAAAGATCACGGCTTGGAAATTCGGCTGCAATGCAACCCGGGCGATGCTCTCCGGGGGGCGCCTCTGAAACGCGCGGGCGAATCCTGTCAATGGAATGCAAGACCGATGGATGATCGCCCCCACACGGAAGCAGATGAGCCCCACCGTCCCGTCTTTCTGCGGGACGAGCGAAATCCTGGCGTTGAAAAACGCCCACCGCCTGGCCCCGCCGCCAATCCGACGAAACAAACGGGATCGCCGCTGCGTTCGGCCCTCCTCGTCGTAGTCGCCGCGCTCATCGCATACGCCACCTATCATTTCGTTGCGACCGAGCGGGCGCCCCGGACGGGCCGCTCGCATGAACCCGCGGCGGCGCAGCCGGTCGGGGCGGCGACCATCGCGACCGGCGACATCAAGGTCGTCGTCACGGGGCTCGGCACAGTCACGCCGCTCGCCAATGTGACCGTGAAAACGCAGGTCAACGGCCAATTGGTCGAAGTCGCCTTCACGGAAGGCCAGATCGTCAAGAAAGGCGATTTTCTGGCGCAGATCGATCCGCGGCCCTATCAATTGGCGGAAAGCCAATATGAAGGTCAGCTGGTCCATGATCAGGGATTGCTCGATCAGGCGAAAACCGACCTCACCCGTTATGACACGCTTCTGAAGCAAAACTCCATCGCGCGTCAGACGGCGGAGGATCAGGTTTACCTGGTCAAGCAATATGAAGGCTCCGTCAAGACCGACCAGGCGCAGATCGATACGCAGAAGCTGAACCTGACTTATGCGCGCATCGTTTCGCCGATCGACGGCCGCGTTGGCCTGCGCCTCGTCGACGCCGGCAATTATGTGCAGACGACCGATACCGGCATCGCGGTCCTGACCCAATTGCATCCGATCTCGGTGATCTTCACCGTGCCGGAGGACGACATTCCGGAAATCATGGCGCAGCTGAAGACGGGAGCGCCTCTCGAAGTCACGATCTATGATCGCGCCAACGTCAATCAACTCGCGGTCGGCAAAGTTACGACCATCGACAATCAGATCGACACGACGACCGGCACCGTGAAAATCCGCGCCGAGTTCCCCAATCTCGACGACAAGCTGTTTCCCAATCAGTTCGTCAACGCGCGCCTGCTGATAAAATCATTGCAAGGCGTCGCCACCGCGCCCCTCACCGCCATTCAGCGCGGCGCGCCCGGGACCTATGTCTACCTCATCAATCCCGACAACACGGTCTCGGCGCGCACGGTGAAGCTTGGACCCCAGAACGACGGCATGGTCGCCCTGACCGAGGGTCTCGCACCGGGCGATCGCGTCGTCGTCGACGGGGCCGATCGTTTGCGCGACGGCGCGGAGGTCTTCGTCGCGGCGAGCGACGGCGTCGCGGTCGACGCGCCGGACGCTGCGAAATCAGGCGGAGCGTCCGACGGAAAAGGCAAGGAACATCATCGCGATCATGCGCAGCAGAGCGCGCCGGGCGAGGCCGCGCCGCCGGCCATGCCCGCCCGGCAATGACCGCGATGTTCGATCGCCGATCGTCTGAACGCCGGTCGTCTGAGCGCAAAGCGCCAGGGCCGGATGCTTGCCGGCGGCGCACCCCAAGGGCGTATTGATGAATCCCTCCAGGCTGTTCATTCTGCGGCCGGTCGCAACTTCGCTTCTGATGCTGGCGATTTTGCTCGCCGGCGGCGTCGCCTACAACTTTCTGCCGCTGTCGGCGCTGCCCGAGGTCGATTATCCGACGATCGAGGTGCGCACATTTCTGCCCGGCGCAAGCCCGGAGGTGATGACCTCCGCCGTGACCGCCCCCCTTGAGCGGCAGCTGGGTCAGATGCCGGGCCTCAATCAGATGACGTCGGCAAGCTCCGCCGGCGCCTCCGTCATCACCCTGCAGTTCAGCCTGAACCTCAATCTCGATGTCGCCGAACAGCAGGTGCAGGCGGCGATCAACGCCGCGACCAATCTGCTCCCGGCCGATCTGCCGGCGCCGCCGATCTACGCCAAGGTCAATCCCGCCGACGCGCCGATCATGACGCTCGCCGTCACGTCGAAGACCCTCGCTCTGACCGATCTCCAGGATATAAGCCAAACCCGGCTTGCGCAGAAAATCGCGCAACAATCCGGCGTCGGAGAGGTCGCCCTGACCGGCGGCGAGCGGCCCGCCATGCGCATCCGTTTCAACCCGCAGGCGCTGGCCGCCTACGGGCTCAACATCGACGATTTGCGCACCACCATCAACAACGCGAACGTCAACGGCCCGAAAGGCGGCTTCGACGGACCGCATCTCTCCTCGACGATCGGCGCCAACGATCAACTGACCAGCATCCAGGATTACAAGAACGTCGTCATCGCCTATCGCAACGGCGCGCCGGTCCGCCTGTCAGATGTCGCATCCGTCGTCAACGGTCCCGAAAACACCAAGCTGCGGGCCTGGGCCAATGGCCAGCCGGCGATCATCCTCAACATCCGCCGCCAGCCAGGCGCCAACGTCATCGCGGTCGTCGACGGCATCAAGAAGTTGCTACCGACGCTGAAAGCGAGCCTGCCGGCGGCCGTCGACATAACAGTCCTCAGCGATCGCACCACGACGATCCGCGCCTCCGTCGCCGACGTCGAGTTCGAGCTCGCCCTCGCCATCGCGCTTGTCGTGCTGGTGATCTTCGTCTTTCTGCGCAACCTGCCGGCGACGATCATCCCGAGCCTTTCGGTGCCTCTGTCGCTCGTCGGCACGCTCGTCGCGATGTATCTTCTCGGCTTCAGCCTCGACAATCTTTCGCTGATGGCGCTGACGATTTCGACCGGCTTCGTCGTCGACGACGCGATCGTCATGATCGAGAACATCAGCCGCTTCGTCGAGGACGGCGACCCGCCGCTCACGGCGGCGCTGAAAGGCTCGGAGCAGATCGGCTTCACCATCATTTCGCTGACCGTCTCCCTGCTCGCGGTGCTGATCCCGCTGCTTTTCATGGGCGACGTGATCGGGCGGCTGTTCCACGAATTCGCGATCACCCTCGCCGTCACCATCGTCATCTCGGCCGTCGTCTCGCTGACCCTTGTGCCCATGCTCTGCGCGCGGCTGATCCATCATCGACCGGCCGCGCAACGCAGCCGCCTCGACCTTTGGGCGGAGCGCGCCTTCAACGGCCTCGTCGCCGGCTATGGCCGGACGCTGCGAATCGTGCTGCGCCACCAACCCTTGACGCTGTTCGTCGCCATCGCGACGCTCGGCCTCACCATTGCGCTCTACATCGTCATTCCGAAAGGCTTCTTCCCGGCGCAGGACACCGGCCTCATTCAGGGTGTCTCGCAGGCTTCGCAAAGCATCTCTTTCGAGGCCATGTCGAACCTGCAACAAAGGCTCGCCGATGCGATCTCAAAAGATGAAGCGGTCGACAACGTCAGCTCCTTCATCGGCGTCGACGGCGACAATGTGACCTTGAACAGCGGCCGCTTTCTCATTGCGCTCAAACCGCAGGCGGCGCGCGGCCTCAACGCAACCGCGGTCACAAACAGGATCCAGAAAGAGGTCGCCGATATTCCGGGCGTCGAACTCTACCTGCAGCCGGTGCAGGATCTTACGATCGAATCCACGGTCGGGCGCGCGCAATACAGCTTCATACTGGAGAACGCCAACCCGTCCGAATTCGCAACCTGGACGCCGCGTCTTCTGGAGCGTTTGCGGCAAATGCCGGCGCTGGCCGACGTCGCAAGCAATACGCAGGCGCAGGGGCAGGCGCTGGACCTCGTCGTCGACCGCGCCACAGCCGCCCGATTCGGCATCACGCTGGCCAGCATCGACAATGCGCTCTATGACGCGTTCGGACAGCGCATCATCTCGACCATCTATACCCAATCCAATCAATACCGGGTCATTCTCGAAGTCGATCCGAAGCTGCAGCGCTCCATCGCCGATCTTTCGACGCTGTATCTGCCCTCCTCCTCTTCGGCCAGCAATGGCCAGACGCCGCTCTCGGCGATAGTCCAGGTCGAACAGCGCCCAGGTCCCTTGCTGATCAACCATCTCGGACAGCTTCCGGCGACCTCGATCTCCTTCAATGCGGCGCCTGGCTATTCGCTTGGCGCGGCTGTCGAGGCCATCGACAAGGCGAAGGCCGACGTCGGCCTGCCGCCAAGTTTCGTCGTTCTGCTGCAGGGCTCCGCCGCCGCCTTTTCCGCCTCGACGACGAATGAACTCTTCCTCATCATCGCCGCGGTGGTCACGATGTATATCGTCCTCGGCGTGCTGTACGAGAGCTTCATCCATCCGATCACGATTCTCTCGACGCTGCCGTCGGCGGGCGTCGGCGCGCTGCTCGCGCTGATCGCATTCGGCGGCGAACTCGACGTCGTCGCCGTCATCGGCATCATTCTGCTCATCGGCATCGTCAAGAAGAACGCGATCATGATGATCGACTTCGCGCTCGACGCCGAACGCAACGAGGGACTGCCGCCGGAAGAGGCGATCTATCAGGCCTCGATCCTGCGCTTCCGCCCCATCCTGATGACGACCATGGCGGCGATTCTCGGCGCGCTGCCCTTGATGCTCGGGACCGGCGTCGGCTCCGAGCTGCGCCATCCGCTTGGCGTTTCGATCGTCGGCGGCCTGATCCTCAGCCAGCTTTTGACGCTGTTCACGACGCCTGTGATCTACCTCTATTTCGATCGCCTCGCGGCGCGCCTTCGCGGCCGCCCGCCGGCCGGCGCTCTCGCCGCGGAGAGCGCGGAATGAACCTTTCGGCGCCCTTCATCGAGCGGCCGGTGGCGACCACTCTGATCGCCATCGGAATTGCGCTTGCAGGCGCCCTCGCCTTTCTCAGATTGCCAGTTTCGCCATTGCCCGAGGTCGACTTTCCGACGATTTCGGTGCAGGCGACGCTGCCGGGGGCGAGTCCGGAAACAGTCGCCTCCAGCGTCGCAAGTCCGCTCGAGCGCGCGCTCGGCCGCATCGCCGCCGTCACCGAAATGACGTCGACCAGCTCCATCGGGGGCACGGGCGTCACGCTTCAATTCGACCTCAACCGCGACATCGACGGCGCGGCGCGCGATGTGCAGGCCGCCATCAACGCGGCGCACGCCGATCTGCCGACGAACCTGCGCAGCAACCCGATCTACCGCAAGATCAATCCCGCCGATGCGCCGATTCTTCTGCTTGACCTCACGTCGAAAACGCTGACGCCGGGCCAGATGTACGATGCGGCGAGCAATATTCTGCAGCAAAGGCTTTCGCAGCTCGACGGCATCGGCCAGGTCGTCATCGGCGGCTCGGCGCTGCCGGCGGTGCGGGTGGAGATCAACCCGCACGCCCTTTCAAAATATGGCGTCGGCCTCGAGGACGTGCGGGCGGCGCTCGCCGCCGCCAACGCCAATAGCCCGAAAGGCGCCATCGAGGGCGATGGCCAGCACTTGCAGATCTACACCAACGATCAGGCGAATCACGCCGCCGATTACCGTCCCCTCGTGATCGCCTATCGCAACGGCGCGCCGGTCCGCCTCACAGACGTCGCCGAAGTCACCGACTCGGTCGAGGATCTGCGCAATGAAGGGCTCGTCAACGGCAAGCCCGGAATCATCGTGCTGCTCTTTCGCCAGCCCGGCGCGAACATCATCAAGACCGTCGACGCCGTCAAGGCGGAGCTGCCGCACCTCATCGCCGCTATGCCGGCCGCCATCGACGTCGCTCTCGCAGCCGATCGGAGCAACACGATCCGCGCTTCGCTGCAGGACACGGAGTGGACCCTCACCGTTGCGATCGGCCTCGTCACGCTGATCGTCTTTCTGTTTCTGCGCAACATTCGCGCGACCCTCATTCCGGCGATCGCCGTGCCGCTCTCGATCGTCGGCACGTTCGGCGCCATGTATCTGGCGGGCTTCAGCCTCAACATCCTGTCCTTGATGGCGCTCACCATCGCGACTGGCTTCGTCGTCGACGACGCGATCGTCGTGCTCGAAAACGTCAGCCGCTATGTCGAGGCGGGGATGCAGCCGGTCGAGGCCGCCCTCGTCGGCGCCGGCGAGGTCGGGTTCACCGTGATATCGATCAGCATCTCGCTGATCGCCGTGTTCATCCCGATTCTGTTCATGGGCGGCATTCTCGGCCGGTTGTTCCGCGAGTTCGCGGTGACGCTGTCTTTCGCGATCCTCATCTCGCTCGCGCTGTCGCTGACCTTGACGCCGATGATGTGCGCGCTCCTGCTGAAGCCGCGCACCGAGGGGCAGTCGCAGCCGCGCCGTTTCGATCCGCTCGCGGCGCTCGTTCGCGGTTATGGGCGCACGCTCGGCTGGGCGCTGCGCCATGGCGGCTTCATCATGCTGCTTCTGTTTGCGGCCGTGTGCCTCAACGTGGCCCTGTTCACCATCATTCCAAAGGGATTCTTCCCGCAAGAGGACACCGGCCGCATCATGGGCGCCATTCAGGGCGACCAGAGCATTTCTTTTCAGGCCATGGAGCAAAAACTGAAGGCCCTTCAGGACATCGTTCAGGCCGATCCCGCGGTCGCCAGCGTCGTCGGCTTCACCGGCGGCAGCCAGACCAATTCAGGACGGAGCTTCATCACCCTGAAGCCGAAAGCGGAGCGCGACGTCACCTCCGACGGCGTCATCGCGCGCGTACGCGACAAGCTCGCGCAGGTCCCCGGCGTCAATCTCTTTCTGCAATCGGTGCAGGACATCCGCATGGGCGGGCGCCTCGCCAACGCGCAATATCAGTATACTCTGCAAGGCGATGACGCGAACGAGATCTACGCCTTCACGCCGAAGCTGATCGAAGCGCTGCGCGGCAGCGCGGTGGTCACCGACGTCAGTACGGACCAGCAGCAGGCCGGCGTTGAAACCGACGTCGCGATAGATCGCGATACCGCCTCGCGCCTCGGCCTGACGGCGAGCCAGATCGACAATACGCTCTACGACGCCTTCGGCCAGCGGCAGGTCTCGACCATCTACAGCGCGGTCAACCAGTATCACGTCGTGATGGAGGTCGCGCCGCGTTATTGGCAGGATCCGTCCATTCTGAAAGACATCTATGTGAGCACTTCGGGCGGAAATCCGAGCGGCTCGGCCCAGAGCAATCTTCCGGCCGGCACGGTGCGGAGCACAGCAACGTCATCCGCCGCGACCATCGGCGCCAGCGATTCGGCGCGCAACGCCGCGACCAATTCGCTGGCCAGCGTCGGCAACAGCAGCGCCTCGGCCGGCGCCGCCGTCAGCACGGCGAAAGAAACGATGGTTCCGCTTTCAGCCTTCACCCATTTCGCGCCCGGCAAAACGCCGCTCGTAGTGAACCATCAGGGCCTCTTCGTCGCAAGCACGATCTCGTTCAACCTTCGGCCCGGCGCATCGCTCAGCCAAGCCATCGCCGAGATCAACAGGACGGCGCGGCGGCTTGGCATGCCGGCCTCGATTCGCGGCGTGCCGCAGGGCACCGCCAAAGCCTTCCAGGATTCGCTCGCCAACCAGGGGCTATTGTTCATCGCGGCCCTGGGCGCGGTCTATATCGTCCTCGGCGTGCTCTACGAGAGCTACATCCATCCGATCACCATCCTGTCGACGCTGCCGTCGGCGGGCGTCGGCGCCGTTCTCGCCCTCTTGCTGTTTGGGGGCGAGTTCAGCATCATCGCCCTCATTGGCGTGATCTTGCTGATCGGCATCGTCAAGAAAAACGCGATCATGATGATCGACTTCGCGCTGGAGGCGGAGCGCAGGCAGGGACTTTCGCCGCGCGAGGCGATTTTTCAGGCCTGCATGCTGCGGTTCCGCCCCATCATGATGACGACCTTCGCCGCGATCCTCGGCGCCGTTCCCCTCGCCCTCAGCTTCGGCGAGGGCGGCGAGATAAGGCGCCCGCTCGGCATCGCAATCGTCGGCGGTCTGATCGTCAGCCAGATGCTCACGCTTTACACGACGCCGGTGCTCTATCTTTACATGGATGAATTCCGCCTCTGGGCCGAAGCGCGCTGGCGCAGCCTTTTTCCGCGTTTTGCGACGCCGGCGCCGGCGCCGGGCCGGCCCGTCTGACTCGAGGCCGCGCCCGGCTGTTCGCCAGCGTCTTCAGGCCGGCCGGTCCGGTTCTCTCGACGCCGGACTGCCCTATGCGCCCGCGCGCGCCCATTTCTTGACTTCCCAAGGCAAACTGGCCAGTTTCCGCGCTCCCAGCGCATGATCGCTCGACCATGCCTTCCGATTCCACCGTGAATATGCGTCCCCCATGACAGCGCCAATGCGAAGCTATCTCGATTTTGAAAAGCCCGTCGCCGAACTTGAGGCGAAGGTGCAGGAGCTGCGCTCGCTCGTCGAGAACGGCGACGCCGTCTCGATCGGCGATGAACTGGCGCGTCTCGAGGGCAAGTCGGAAAAGGCGCTAGCCGACCTCTACGCCAGCCTGACGCCGTGGCAGAAAACGCAGGTCGCGCGGCATCCGCAGCGGCCGCATTTCAGCGATTATGTGAAAGGCCTCCTGACCGATTTCACCCCGCTGTCGGGCGACCGGCAGTTCGGCGAGGACGCCGCGATCATTTGCGGCTTCGGCTGGTTTCGCGGCTATTCCGTCTGCGTCATCGGCCAGGAGAAAGGCACCGACACAGCGGCGCGCATCAAGCATAATTTCGGGATGGCGCGGCCGGAAGGCTATCGCAAGGCGGTGCGCGTGATGCAGCTCGCCGATCGCTTCAACCTGCCGGTCATCTCGCTCGTCGATACGCCGGGCGCCTTTCCCGGAGTCGATGCGGAGGAGCGCGGCCAGGCCGAGGCGATCGCGCGGGCGACGGATGCCTCGCTATCTCTCGGGGCTCCCAATATAGCGGCGATCGTCGGCGAGGGTGGTTCGGGCGGCGCCATCGCCATCGCCAGCTGCAACCGGGTCCTGATGCTGGAGCATGCGATCTACACCGTCGCCTCCCCGGAAGCTTCGGCCTCCATTCTCTGGCGCGACGCGGCCAAAGCCGAAGACGCCGCGACGACCATGAAGATCACGGCGCAGGATCTTTTCAAATTTGGCATCATCGATGCGATCGTCCCCGAACCCATCGGCGGCGCGCATCGAAATCCCGGCGCCGCCATCGCCGCGCTCGGCGACGCCATCCATCGCGCGCTCGAAAGTCTCCTCAACCTGTCGCAGGACGAAATCCGCAGCGCGCGGGCCGACAAGTTTCTCGCCATCGGCCGCAACCTGTGACGCGGCGGCCATTCGCCGCCGGCGCGCGCCGTTTGGATTGGGAATTCTGTGGCCCTGGCGCAACGGGCCGCCAATATTTGCACGATGTCACGCAAGCCTTTTCGCCAAATGCGCGGCGAAAGGCGCCCTTTATTGACCCGTCCGCCCCTCGCAAACGCGCCTGCCCCGATGCGTCCGCGCGTGCGAAAAACGCGCGGCGTCGTAGCCAGCGGGGCGCAAGCTTCGCCTCACTCCCGCCGCTTTAGCGGCGGATGTTTAAGCGGTGCATCGGAATCGCACTTCGGACAGTCAGCCGCATCGGGTGGCGCGGGTCCAAGGTTAGCGAATTCGTCGCGATTAGCGCGCTTTCCAGATGGTTTCCTTAACCATTGAAGGCAAAAAGTCACCCGATGCGACGACTTGCAAATAAGAATAACGCTCGTAAACTGTCGACACGCGAGTGACGCAAAACTCTGTTTAACGCGCGAGATGGCCATGAGTTCCAGGAGCGATCGTTTTTTCCGCATCGGAGCCTTCGCGTTGATCGCCGCGGCCGCGGCTTTTCTCGCCGGCTGCGAAGACAGCGGGCTTGGCTCCATCGGAGCGCACGCCAATGACCCGATCGCGCCCGAGACCGTCGCGCTGATGAAGAAGATGGACACCTCGGAAAACGCGCCTGTCCTCATCCGCGCCTATAAGAAAGAATCCGAACTCGAAATCTGGAAGAAAAAGTCCGACGGCCGCTATGCGCTGCTGAAGACCTATCCGGTCTGCCGCTGGTCTGGCCAGCTCGGCCCCAAAACGCGGGAGGGCGATCGCCAGGTGCCGGAAGGCTTCTATTCGATCACGCCTGCCCAGATGAAACCGAACTCCGCCTATTACCTCGCCTTCAACGTCGGCTATCCCAACGCCTATGATCGGGCGCTCGGGCGCGACGGCGGCGCGATCATGGTGCATGGCATCTGCTCGTCGGCTGGGTGCTTCTCGATGACCGACCCCCAGATCGGCGAAATTTACGCCGTGGTGCGGGAGGCCTTCGCGGGTGGCCAGCGCGAAGTCCAGATGCAGTCCTATCCGTTCCACATGACCGCCGAAAATCTCGCCAAATACCGGGCTGATCCGAATATCGACTTCTGGAAACAACTGAAGGAAGGCTCGGACAATTTCGAGGTGACCAATCAGGAGGTCGTCGTCGGCGTCTGCAACAAACATTATGTCTTCAACGCCGCGCCGGCCAATGGGGCGCATTTCGATCCCGACGCTCCCTGCCCAGCGATGAAGCGCGATGAAGGCGTGAGCGGCCTCGTCGCGGCGAAAAAATCGCGCGACGACGCGAAGGTCGCCGAACTCGCCGCACAGGGCGTCTGGCCGATCCACACGGTTTACGTCGACGGCGGCCAGAATCCCTATTTCGCTTCGATGGCGACCCTCACGAGCCGGCCCGACGCGCTGGCGCGCCGCCCGGTCGATGTCGCGCTCGACGACAGCACCGTCACGCAAGGCGCGGTCAGGAAGGGCCGCATGTCGCCGGTGGTTCAGGTGGCGGCGGCCAAGATCGATCAGGCCAGGGTCGCCGCGGCGGCATCCAAGGCGGGCGGGGCCATCGCCGCGGTCTCCGATCCGTCCGACGTGACGGCCTCCATTACGAAGCCGGCGAAAGAGGCTGACAAACCCTGGATGTTCGCCCGCTTCTTCGGCGTGAAGCCTGCCGAGGCCGCAACCGTGGACGCCGCCGCTGCGTCCTCGACGCCGGCCGCGACAGCGCAAACCGCGCACTGACCGGACGGCGCGACGAGAGCCGGCTGGCGGGCCGCCATTGCAATGCGTCCCGCGCCGCCCCATCTGGCGTCGATGAGCAAAGCCTTCACCAAGGAAACCGACGACGACTTCGAGGCGGATGACGACGTTCCGGCATTGCCGGCGGGCGTCAAGAACTACATCACGCCCGAGGGGCTGCGGCGGATGCAGGACGAGTTCGCCCAATTGCACAGGATCGAGCGCCCGAAGCTCGTCGAAACCGTCTCCTGGGCGGCCGGCAATGGCGATCGCTCCGAGAACGGCGATTATATCTACGGCAAGCGGCGCCTGCGCGAAATCGACCGCCGCCTGCGCTTTCTGCGCAAACGAATGGAGATCGCCGAAGTCGTCGATCCCGCGCGCCAGAAGAACCGCGCGCGCGTATTTTTCGGCGCGACCGTCGATTATCTGAGTTCGCAGAACGAGGCCAAACAGGTCCGCATCGTCGGCGTGGATGAAGCGCGGTCAGAGCTTGGCGAAGTCAGCTGGATTTCGCCGATCGCCAAGGCGCTTCTCAAAGCCGAGGAAGGCGACGTCGTTGAGGTGCGCACGCCCGCAGGGATTGAGCGCATCGAGGTCGTGAAGATCGAGTATTGAGCGCGGGATTTCTTCCGCCGGAAACCGGGTCTGGTTTAGGCGAATCGGGACAGGATCAAAGTCGTTTCATGGCTGCTGCCTCCGAACTCATCATCGATCTCTATGATCGCCACGCCCATGTCTATGACACGGAACGGGCGAAGAACTTGTTCGAGAGGCGGTGGCTTGACCGGTTCTTGGACCTTTTACCCTTTGGCGGCTCCATCCTCGATGTTGGATGCGGAACCGCAGAACCAATCGGGCGCTACTTCATCGAGCGGGGTTACGATGTGACGGGCGCAGACTCTTCGCAGGCAATGCTCGCGATCTGCAAAAGCAAATTCCCACATTGCACCTTTGTCCATACGGATATGCGGATGCTGTCAATCGCCCAGCGTTTCGACGGCATTATCGCGTGGGACAGCTTTTTTCACCTCAATCAGGATGATCAGCGGAATATGTTTCCCGTGTTTCGTAAACACGTCGCGGCGAAGACTGCTCTAATGTTCACCAGCGGCCCCAACTGCGGGGAGGCCATCGGCGCCTACCAGGGCGAACCGCTTTACCATGCGAGCCTCGATGGGGCCGAATATCGTTTTCTCCTCGGCCAAAACGACTTCGACGTCGTATCGCATGTTGTTGAAGACTCAGAATGCGGCGGTCACACCGTTTGGCTGGCGCAAAGGAGATAGTCCCCTGAAACCCTTATCACAGGGGCTTTCGACTTTTTGAGATGATGCGGAGGAAGAACGCAACTGAGGTCCACGACGACGGATCCCCAAGCAGACATAGTCTGGAGTCCGTCGGCGGCGATGGCTGGTTTACCCCAGATTCAGCTCCTTGAAAAAGTCGTTGCCCTTGTCATCGACGACGATAAAGGCGGGGAAATCCTCGACCTCGATGCGCCAGACCGCCTCCATGCCGAGTTCGGGATATTCCAGAATCTCGACCTTTTTGATGCAGTCCTGCGCCAACCGCGCCGCCGCGCCGCCGATCGAACCGAGATAGAAGCCGCCATGCTTCGCGCAGGCCTCGCGCACCTGCGGCGAGCGATTGCCCTTGGCGAGCATCACCATTGAGCCACCCGCGGCCTGGAACTGCTCCACATAGGAATCCATGCGCCCCGCCGTCGTCGGCCCGAACGAGCCGGAGGCGAAGCCCTGCGGCGTCTTGGCGGGCCCCGCGTAATAGACCGGATGATTCTTGAAATAGTCCGGCAGCGCCTCGCCGCCTTCCAGCCGTTCGCGGATTTTGGCGTGGGCGAGGTCGCGCGCGACGATCACAGGCCCCGAAAGCGACAGACGCGTCCTGATCGGGTGCTTCGTCAATTCGGCGAGGATTTCCGCCATCGGCCGCCGAAGGTCGATCTTGACCACCGCGCCGCCGAGCGTCGCTTCATCGATGGGGGGCAGGAAGCGCGCGGGATCATGCTCCAGCTCCTCGAGAAAGACGCCGTGCCGGTTGATCTCGCCGAGCGCCTGGCGGTCGGCGGAGCACGAGACCCCGAGCCCGATCGGCAGCGAGGCGCCATGGCGCGGCAGGCGGATGACGCGTACGTCATGGCAGAAATATTTGCCGCCGAATTGCGCGCCAACGCCAGAGGCCTGCGTCAGCGCCAGGATTTCGGCCTCCATCGCCAGATCGCGGAAGGCGTGGCCGTCTTCGCCGCCCTCGGTCGGCAGCTGATCGAGGTAATGCGTCGAGGCGAGCTTCACGGTCTTGAGGTTCAGCTCCGCCGACGTGCCGCCGATGACGATTGCGAGGTGATAGGGTGGGCAGGCCGCCGTCCCGAGCGTCAGGATTTTCTCGCGCAGGAACTCGATCAGGCGATCATGCGTCAAAAGCGACGGCGTGCCCTGAAACAGATAGGTCTTGTTGGCCGAGCCGCCGCCCTTGGCGATGAACAGGAATTTATAGGCGTCCTCGCCCTCGGCGTAGATTTCGATCTGCGCCGGCAGGTTGGTCCTGGTGTTGACCTCCTCGAACATGCTGAGCGGCGCGAGCTGCGAAAAGCGAAGATTGTTCTTCTCATAAGCGTCGCGGATGCCCTCCGCGATGGCGCTTGCGTCGTCGCCTTCGGTGAAGACCAGCCTGCCCTTCTTGCCCATGACGATCGCCGTGCCGGTGTCCTGGCACATCGGCAGCACCCCGCCGGCGGCGATATTGGCGTTCTTCAGAAGATCATAGGCCACGAACTTATCGTTCGGACTGGCCTCCGGATCGTCGAGAATTTTCGCGAGCTGGGCGAGATGGGCGGGGCGCAGCAGATGATTGATGTCGACCATCGCCGCCTCGGCGAGAGCGCGGATCGCCTCGCGCTCGACAACAAGAAATTCGCGCGACCCGAATGTCTCGAGCCGGACGCCGCCGCAATCCAGCTTGCGAAACGGCGTCTCGTCCTTGC
Organism: Methylocella sp.; assembly: GCA_052146775.1. Lineage (GTDB taxonomy): Bacteria > Pseudomonadota > Alphaproteobacteria > Rhizobiales > Beijerinckiaceae > Methylocapsa. Next base: position 26,634 of record JBKQMI010000216.1, read on the forward strand.
GGAGCGGGAATGGCGAATGGTATTGGAAGGTCATCTCGAAGGCCTCGTCGCATGGGCGTTACATGGGCGTCGCGCATTTTAGAGCATCGGATCCGAAAGTGGGAACCGGTTTCGGCAGAATTCCGATGCTCAGAAATAAAGCGGTCGCTTCAGCTCCCTCGGAGCGGCCGGCGTCAACGGCCGCGTGTCCAAGCAAGGACTTCACCGAGCGAACTTGCCGTTCGCCGGCGGACCCTGCCGCAAACAGGCGCGAGTTCGCTTTGTTGAAGCCGCCGCGCGTGAAAGAGAGACCGTTTGGACTTCCCTTTTCCCGTCGTTCTTTGCGACATTGGCGGCACCAACGCGCGCTTCGCGGTGAAGATGGAGCCCGATTCGCCGCTCCTGCCGCTCCTCGCGCGCAAGACGTCGTCGCACGCGAGTTTCGAGGCTGCGCTCGCGGCGGCCTTCAAGGGCTTCGGCGTCAAGCCGCGTTCCCTGATCGCCTGCGCGGCCGGCCCGGTTTCCGGGCGCAGCGTCAAGCTGACCAATGCGGCCTGGTCGATCGACGGCGCCTCCGTGGCGGCCGAGCTGGGGCTAGAACAGGGCCTCCTTCTCAATGATTTCGAGGCGCAGGCGCTGGCGCTGCCGGTGCTGGAGGCCGGCTGGACGACGCCGATTGGCCCGCCGCTGGAGCCGCAGCGCGGCGTGAAGCTCGTCATCGGCATCGGGACGGGGCTTGGCGCGGCGGCCCTCATCGAGGTGGAAGGCCGCCATCTCGCCCTCGCCAGCGAAGCCGGACATGTGGATTTCGCGCCCGTCGGCCCGGTCGAGGCCGCGATCTGGCCCCATGTCGACATATCGGCCCATGGCCGCGTCAGCGCCGAGACCATTTTGTCGGGCCAAGGCCTCGTGCGGCTGCATCGGGCCCGCTGCGCCGCGGCAGGCCTTGCGCCGCCGGCGCTGGACGAAGTCGCGCTGGTCGAGCAGGGGCTGGCGCAAGCGGACGGCCCCGAGGCGCAGGCGCTCCGCATGATCTGGATGCTCGCCGCGCGCTACGCCGGCGATTTCGCGCTCAGTCTACTCGCAACCGGCGGCGTCACCTTTTCAGGCGGCGTTTTGCCGCGCCTCACGGCTTTCCTCGAGCCGGCGACATTTCGCGCGCGCTTCGAGGATAAAGCCCCCTTCGGCGACATGATGCGCCAAATCCCGACGCGTCTCATCATCGCCAATGATGCGGTCCTGTCCGGCATGGCGGCGATCGCCGCGAGGCCCTGCAACTACATCGTCGACTATGAATCTCGGGCTTGGCGGTGAGGATTTAAGCAGCGGCCTGGCGTTAAAATGGGCGCCGAGCCGGCCCGGAGCGCTCAGGCCGCATGGGATGCGGGCTCCTCGCGCAAAACCGAATAAAGCGCATTGACGTCGCGCGCCGCGCGAAGTTTCGCTGTCGTCACGGGATCGCGAAGCATGCGCGCGAGCCGCGCCAAGGCTTTGAGATGGTCGGCGCCGGCCGATTCCGGCGCGACAAGCAGAAAAATGAGATCGACCGGCGCGCCATCGAGCGATTCGAAATCGATCGGCCGGGGAAGCCGGGCGAAAATCCCGAACATGGATTTCGCGCGCGCGAGTTTGGCGTGCGGAATGGCGATGCCGTCCCCCGTGCCGGTTGACCCTAGCCGTTCGCGTTGAACCAGAGCGTCGAGGATCTCACGGGCGGGAAGACCCGACAACTCGGCCGCCCGATCGCTCAACTCCTGGAGCGCCTGTTTCTTTGAATTTGCCTTCAGCGAAGGAATGATCGCCTCGGGCGTGATCAGGTTCGTCAATAAAGTCAGTCCAGGCCGTTAATGGGCGTCCGCTCAATGCGCCGGATGAGGAGTTCCAGGGGCGCCTGACGAAATGCGATTGATGGCAAGTTCCGCGAAAGAGCACCCTTCTATCGCGAGCCTTGGCCAAGTCGCAAGCTTCGCCGCGACGCGTCGTCGACCAGATAGCGCCTCCCGACGGCGATATAAGAGCGCCCCCCGGCGGTTCAAGGCTTCAGGCGCCATCGCAAACGGGATCCGAGTGAAAGACCACGTCGCAATCGCCAGAGGCGGCTCCGCGCTCGCGCCCAAATTTCGGTTTCGCTGCTTTCATAGTCCAATGTGAAGACCGCCCTGAGCCTTCCAAGATCTCACGGGTCGGGCGCTGAAGCAAGCCGCATCAAACCGCTGGACCAGAGCGTTTTTCGATCCCATGGAATCGAAAAATGGCTTTAACTTTTTGTTTTATCGTATTTTCTTCACGCGAACAGGCATCCGCTTCGCTCGAAAATACTCTAGCCGCGCACGGTCCCCAAGGCTGGAAAATTGTGGAGAAGCGCCTTTCGGCGCCGGCCGCCCGGCATCGCACCCCTGACGATAGTCATTACATCTGCGCTTTTTCGCGGCGCCTTTCGACCGACGAGCGAATTTTCAGGCTTTCGCGATATTTCGCAACCGTTCGCCGCGCAATGTCGATATTGACTTCCTTCAGCTTGGCGACGATCGCATCGTCGGACAGAATGTCGTCCGGGCTTTCCCGGTCGATCATTTGCCGGATGCGGAAGCGCACGGACTCGGCGGAATGCGCATCGCCCCCATTGTTCGCGGCGATCGAAGCGGTGAAAAAATATTTCAGTTCGAACAGGCCGCGGGGGGTGGCCATATATTTGTTCGAGGTGACGCGCGAGACGGTCGACTCGTGCATGCCGATCGCCTCGGCGATGGTCTTGAGATTGAGAGGCCGCAAATGCGCGACCCCGTGCTGGAAAAAGCCGTCCTGCTGACGCACGATTTCGCTTGAAACCTTCAAAATCGTGCGGGCTCTCTGCTCCAGACTTTTCGTCAGCCAGTTGGCGGTCTGCAGGCAGGTCGACATGAAAGTCCTGTCGATATCGCTGGCGCTGCCCTTCGTCACACGCGCAGCATAGCTATTGTTGACCAGAATACGCGGCAGCACCTCCGTATTCAGCTCGACATGCCAGGCGCCGCCAGCCGCGGCGCGGACGATGACGTCGGGCACGAGAGGCTGGATCGAGCCGCCGCCAAACGCGCGGCCCGGCTTTGGATCGAGCTGCCGGATCTCCGCCAGCATGTCGGCGATGTCCTCCTCGTCGACATTGCAGATTTTGCGCAAGGCGGGAATATCCCGCTTCGCCAGAAGAGGGAGGTTCGCGATGAGCGCTTTCATCGCCGGATCGAAGCGGTCGCGTTCGCGCAGTTGGATGGCGAGGCACTCGGCGAGGTCGCGCGCGCCGACGCCCGATGGCTCGAAGGTCTGAATGAGGGCGAGAACGGATTCGACGCGCTCGACCGGGATCTGCAGACGGGCCGCCGTTTCCGAGAGCGAGCCTGAGTAATAGCCGGCGTCATCGACTGAATCGATCAGAACCTGGCCAATCAGCCGTTCGATCGGATCCCGCGTCGCCAGGGTCAATTGCCCCTCAAGATGATCCTTGAGGTTGATCTGCGCCGCCGCATAGGCTTCGAGATTGGGCGCCTCGCCCTCGCCGGTCCCGCCTCCCGACGAGCCGGACCAGGAGGTCGCCGACAGGCCCGCGCCTTCGTGGAGCTCCACAAATTCGAGCGGGGTCGTCGCCCTGTCGTCATCGAAGGCGTTGGACAATTCGGTTCCAAGACTGCCCTCAAGTGCGGCGCGATCGGTCGCAAATGACTCCGAAGTCCAGTCCGCCTCGGCCGGTTCGTTGAAATCCTGACCGAGCGCGGCGTCCGCGACGTCGGCGACCGGTTCGACGCCGGGCGCATCGATCCGATCCGGCGCTTCGTCGGAACGCTCCAGCAAAGGATTGCGTTCGAGTTCCTCCTGGACGAAAGCAGTCAGCTCCATATTAGAGAATTGCAGAAGCTTGATCGCCTGTAAAAGCTGCGGAGTCATGACCAGGGACTGTCCCTGGCGCATCATGAGCTTAGTGCCAAGCGCCATATTTATGCCAACCTCGAAGTAACGCGGGGAAAGGAACGGCCCGTTTCTTGCTTATAGCATAAATCGCGCGATTGCACGCACTGGTTTCAATTCTTTGTGAAATTTTTTTCTTTGTGAAATTTTTTCCCGGCGACGCGCATCAAGCCGGGGCGCCCGCTCAAAGCTCGAAATCATCGCCCAGATAGAAACGCCTTACATCGGCGTGGGCGATAATGTCGACCGGCGCGCCCTCCGTCAGCACACGCCCCGCATGAATAATATAGGCGCGGTCGATCAGGCCAAGGGTTTCGCGCACATTGTGATCGGTGATGAGAACGCCGATGCCTCGCTTTTTCAAATGGTGGACGAGAATCTGGATATCGGCGACCGCGATCGGGTCGATGCCGGCAAAGGGTTCGTCGAGAAGGATGAAGGAGGGGCGGCCCGCCAGGGCGCGGGCGATTTCGCAGCGGCGCTGCTCGCCGCCGGAAAGCGCGACCGCCGGCGATTTGCGTAAGGCTTTGATGTCGAACTCCTCCAGCAGCGCCTCGAGCTCCAGTTCGCGCTTGTCTCTGTTGTGCTGGGTGATCTCGAGGACGGCCCGGATATTGTCCTCGACGCTGAGGCCTCTGAAAATCGAGTGCTCCTGCGGCAGATAGCCGATTCCAAGGCGCGCGCGCCGGTACATCGGCAGCCGCGTCACATCATGTCCATCGAGTTCGATGGCGCCCGCATCGGGCCGGATCAGCCCCGAAATCATGTAAAACAGGGTCGTTTTTCCGGCCCCGTTCGGGCCCAGCAGCCCAACGGCTTCGCCGCGGCGCACGACCATGCTCACATCTTCGATGATGCGGCGCATCCGGTAGGCTTTTTTCAGGTGATGGACGGAGAGGACGCCCTCCTGCCGAGCGTCGGCGGCGCCCTCGGAGGCCGGCCGCCGCCGAGTCGTCGCATCATCGCCACCAAAGCCCGGGACATCGGCGCTCGCCCCGCGCCCTTCAGGCGGCGCCGTCAAGCTCTCGGCTTCAGCGAGGCTGTCCGTCTCAGCGATGTGATTTTCCATAGCAAAAACGCCGAATCCCGCCGCCTGCGGTTTCAGGCGGCGGCCGAACAAGCCGCGAGGCCCGAAAACGGCGGCCAGGGCGCGAACGGAGAAAACGGGCAATGTTCAAAATCCTTTGTCGCAGCCCCGCCGCTCGCCCCGAATGTTGATCGCTCTTTCGATTGCATGTTCTTTTTGTCGCCCGACGAGAGCGAACAAACTGCGCATCTTCTGCCACACGCGCAAGGTCAGGTCTAAGATATTTTCGTGAGCGCGGGCGCTCGTTTGCGGGGCGCGGGAAAAGACAGGCGCCTCAAGGCGTCGTCTTCGCGGGCTTCTTGCGGACCGGCGCGGCGCTTCCGGCGCCCGGGGACCCGCCTTGGCCGCCCTCGCCCGCGCCCCCGTTGGCTGGCGCGTTGTTTGGCGGATTATTCGGAATGAACATGCTGCGCACGCGGCCCGTGACCACCGCCTGGCTGGTCGTCAGGTCGTAGATCAATTTGTCCCCCTTGGTGACGTTCGGCCCCTGGGTCAGCGTCACATTGCCAATCAGATAGACCTTGTTTTCGGCTTTCTCATAGATGCCGCTATCGCCAGTGCCGATCTGATCCTTGGAAATGAGGGTGACGGGCCCGCTCGCCTCCATCCGCCGCAACTGGCTCGAAGAGGAGGGCACGCCCGCCTGATCGCCGCTATTTTTCGGCGTGAGGTATAGCACGAGGGCGCTCGCCTTGAGCTTGCTGCCGCCCTGCGTCGCCACGACGTCGCCCGTATAGACAAGCTTCTGCTCCTTGTCGAAATAGTCGAGCTTGGCGGCGTCGATGTTGATCGGCTCCTTCGAGTCGCCGCCCGGAAGCACGGGGGTGGAGGAAGCCTTCTGGGCTAGCGCCGCCGAACAGTCCGCGGCGGCGAGCGCCATGGCGAAAAGCGGCGCCAGGAGACAGGCGACCAAGCGTGGCCTCACGGCATGCGGCCTCAGGACAGGCGTCCGCGACAAATACGTTACTCCACGACCACCGGCGCGGCCGCCGTCGCGCTGTCGCTCTCGCCAGGCTCGATGATCGATTTGACCGCGCCTTCGAACGAGACCTTGCCGTCGTTCTCGATGTCCATGTTGTCGGCGGCGATCGTGCCGCCTTGCAGGACGACGTTGACAGGATCGCTGGAGATGAGCGCGCCGGTCTTGAAATCCATGCGCGCGGTTTTCATGAAGATGGCGTAACCCGAGTCGTTCTTGATCTGGGCCGAACCGTCGAGGACGAGATGATCGGACACGCTGTCGTAGGTCCCGTGCTCGGCGGTCACCTTCAAGGTTGACGCGTCGTTCAGTCCGATCTTTGCGTCGATGCCGAGCAGTTCAACGATATTCGGCGTCGTCGTGTCCTGGATGCCGGCCCGCGCCATCACCTCATAGGGGCGCCCATCTTTTTGAATGCCGGAGATTTTCGGCGATTCGACCGTGATTCGCGTGCCGTCGACGCGAACCTGGCCGATCGAGATGTTGCGGGGCAGGCGCCGGAACGGGTCGAATGCGGCGAGCGACGCGACGGCGGCGACGGCGAGGACGCAGCCAACGACGATCGCCCGGCGCAAAAACCGCACCCGCGCCGAATGCCGCCCAGCCGCCCGGATCGCCCCGCGCCAGGGCGAGTGCGTGAGGTCCAGCACGTCGCCGAGTTGGTCTTTCGGCGACGCGGAAGCGCTGTCCCAATCTTCAGGGCGGTCGCTTTCCGGCCAAACCGTATCGGCGGGGACTTCCGTCATTCGCGGCGCTTCATTTCCTTGCCAGACATGCGTGATCGACGCCCGAAGTCCTGGACGCCCGAAGCCTGAACGCCAGAGTCTGGCTCGTCCCAGACAGCAAGCAAGCAAGGCGAAGTCAAGGCGGGGTTAAGCTAAGCGTCCGCAGGCGTTA
>JBKQMI010000217.1:0-7263 GCA_052146775.1 Methylocella sp.
ACAAGCCGCAGGGACCGAATGACCGCACACCCTCGGCGCCGGTCGCGATCGCCGTGGCGCTGGCCGACAAGATCGACATTCTCGTCGGCTTCTGGGCGATCGACGAAAAGCCGACCGGCAGCAAGGATCCCTATGCGCTGCGCCGCGCGGTGCTTGGAGTCATCGCGCTCATTCTGGAGAATGATCTGCGACGACTTTGGCTCAGGGAGATCTTCTTCACTGCTTACAACAGTTATGCGAGGCAGGGCGTTTTGGGAACGAAGCCGTCTGGTGAACACCAGACAGACGTTGCCCGCCAGCTTCTCGCGTTCTTTGGCGATCGACTGAAAGTCTATCTGCGCGAGCGCGGCGAAAGGCATGATCTGATCGACGCCGTGTTCGCGCTGCCGATGCAGGATGATTTGTTTTTGATCGTGCGCCGCGTCAAGGCGCTTGGCGCCTTTCTCGATACGGAGGATGGCGCCAATCTGCTCGCCGGCTATCGCCGCGCGGCGAATATCTTGCGTGCTGAGGAAAATAAATCCAGCGCTGAAGAAAAGGGGGCGTATTTGCAGGCCTACGAGGCATCCCGGTTAGTGGAACCCGAAGAACGGGCGTTGGCTGATTTGCTTGACCCGCCTGATCGCCTTCCTGAATGGGCCGAGCCAATCCGTCAGGAGAGATTCGAAGACGCCATGAAGGCGCTCGCAAAGCTGCGCGCGCCGGTCGATCTTTTCTTTGAAAAGGTCACGGTGAACGCGCCCGATGCCGATTTGCGGCTCAACCGGCTGCGCCTTCTCGCCCGCCTTCGCGGCGCCGTGAACGCGGTCGCCGATCTCTCCCGCGTCGCCGGATAGCGGCGCTTCTTTATCTTTTCCAGAGGTGCAAGCGTTCTCTTTCGGCTCGATCCCTTATGCGCGCCCGAGTCATCTTCTGCGCCTAAGCCGCCATCCGCGGCTTATGGAGCGAAACATGAATAGATCCATATGGAGCCATCCCGGCCTCATTTATGCGGCTGTCGTCGCCCTGATGGTCGCCGTTTCCCTGATCGCGCGCATGACTGGGATCCTTCCGCTGCGCGAGACGGAGGTGCGTGCCCCGCAAATTTCGCCGCACGAAACGAAGCTTCCGCTGGACCATGTGCGGGGCTGGAATCCTCCGGCCACGGAGTTTCCGCCGCGCCAGCAGCATGATCAGGTCGATTCGCTTCCCTATCCCTGGAAGCGATCTTGAGTCCGCTGCGTGAGAGCGCCCGGGAGGGCGCTGCTTCAGACGAGGAGCCCCCAAGTCTGATCGTCGGTCGCGATGATGAAAATCACTGGGTCGTCGTCGAGACGCATGGACGCTGCGGCGGCATTTTTGCGACAGAGGCGGCGGCCGTGCGCTTTGCCCGCGAGGAAAGCCGCGGCCGCCCCGGCGCCGTATCGAGCGCGCCTCAACCCCTCGCCTTGAACATCGAGAGAGCGCTGAGGGCCGCGCGCATCAGCCGATCCTGACCGTCAGCGGCTGCAATCCGGCGATCGTCGCCTCGATGTCGTCGCCCTTGCGCACAGGGCCGACGCCGGCCGGCGTGCCGGTGAAGATGAGATCGCCCGGTTTGATCTCGACCAGAGCCGACAGAAACCGCACGATCTCGGGAACCTTCCAGATCATGTCGGAAAGATCGCCGCGCTGGCGCGTTTGCCCGTTCACCTTGCATTCGATCGCGCCGCTGGCGAGCGGCCCGGTCTCTGTCCTTGGCGTGATCGAGCCGCAGGGGGCGGAAAAGTCGAAGCCTTTCGACATATCCCAGGGGCGGCCCTTTTTCTTCGCCGCCGCCTGAATGTCGCGCCGCGTCATGTCGAGCCCGACGGCGTAGCCGAAAATCAGCGCTTCGACGCGGGGAGGCTCGATGTCCCGGCCGCCGCCGCTGAAGGCGACGACGAGTTCGACCTCGTGCTGGAAATCGAAGGTCGCCGGCGGATAGGGGATGACCGCGCCATTTGGCGTGATCGCGTCGGCTGGCTTTGTGAAGAAGAATGGCGGATCGGCGTCGGGATCGCCGCCCATCTCCCGCGCGTGCTCCGAATAATTCTGGCCGACGCAAAAGATGCGGCGCACCGGGAACGGCTTGCCCGATGTGACGGCGACCGTGACAACGGGCGGTGGCGGAAAAGCGTATTCAGCCATCGGTTCGGACTTTCTGATCTGCGTTGAAACATTTACGCAACGCCGAACCTCGCTGGTCGCGCTATTCGCCGCGCTATTCGACGTCGAGCGGCTCCGCGCCGGAAGGGCGCCCGTCCGGTCCGAGCGTGATCTTCTCGATTCGCTGTTCGGCGCTCGCCAGCAAATTGGCGCAATGCGTCTTCAACGCCTCGCCGCGCGCGTAGATTTTGATCGAATCCTCAAGCCCGACGGCGCCCTTTTCGAGCTGGTCGACGATTTTTTCGAGTTCAGCGAGGGCCGTCTCGAAGGAGAGGCCCGCAACGTCTTCATTCTGCTGCGGCTCAACCGCCATGCCTCAAACCCCGTTCGCGTGAGCGCGGACTAAAATCAATCCTTGGTCGCCGAAAGATCTAGGCGGGGATCGGGCTCAGTGCAACTCCAGGGCGAAGGGCGTCCCTTCGAAGCAATCGGCGCCGCGGCCGATTTTCTCGATCGCCGCGTTCATCCGGCCGCTCCGCTGCAACATTGCGTCGCCAAGGGCGACCAACCGCGCATTGGGGGTCGCGGTCGGCGAATTGCGCCGGATCTCGGCGGCGATCTCATGTTCGTCGCGATGCGGGCTGAGCGCGCAGGCGGTGATGAAGGCGGCGGCGGTGGAACGGCTGATGCCGGCATAACAATGAATCAGCATCGGCGCCATGCGGTCCCACCGCTGCGCGAAATCGAGAAGCGCGACGACATGGGCGTCCGACGGAAGAATATGGCCGTCAATCGCGACGACGATATCGGACATCGAGACGAAAAGATGCCGCTCGGCGGCGATTTCCGAAGGCCGCTCGACACGGGTGCCCTGGTCGATCAAGGTGACGAGGCTGCGCGCGCCCGTGGCGCGGACGATTTCCGGCACCTTCGCCAGCGAGCAGACATGTAAGCGGCCCATACAACTCTCCCATCGAGAGCGTTAACCCGACATGACGTCGGATTCTTCAGAAAAAAAGCGTTTGCCGGCGGCGGCGGGGTGACCCGCGCGGGCTGTCGCGGCTCTCAATATCGCATCGCAGCAAAGAATTCACGCGAAAATCCCGAGAAAGCCTGCGCTAAACCGCCCCAAATCTTGAGCTGAGCTTTAGAAGCTCGTCCAGAAATCGCTCCGCCGCGAGGGTTGGCGCCCAGGGCTCCCAAGGGGTCCCGCCATAGATCGCCGCCAGCGGATCGACGCTAAGCGGCTGATGCGGAATGCCCAATGTCGCGCGCACCTCCTTGCGGGTCCAGCCGACCACATGCACGGCCTCGGACGCCGCAGCGACGCGATCGGCCCTTTTGTGCGGCTTTTTGTCCGCCTCCGTCCAGGGCGCGAGGCCGTAGCGAAGCGCAATGGCGCGCTCCAGCGATTCGGTCAGCCGGCGGTAGGATTCGCCGAGAAAAGGCTTCACCACCGAGATGCAATCGAAGCCGAGCAGGCCTTCGTCGGCGTCATGCAGCAATTCGCGCAGGTCGGCGCGCGGATCGTCGATTTCGGGGAGCCACAGCCGGCGCAGCGCCAGAACGAGAAGCGAATGCTGGGCGACCGACAGCGGCAGCTCCCAGGCCGAATGCCCACCCCAGCGATAGGTGCGGGCGAGGCCGATGGCGAGATCGCTATCGTCCCAGTCGAACGGCGTCGGATTGAGGAGATCGAGGCGCTTGCCGGATAAAAGACGGACCCACGCGCGGGTCGGCGGGGGAGCTGCGGGGCGCGGCGCGCCGGGGCTCATGCGAGCTTGGCCAGCGCCGCGCATTCGGAATGGCGCCAGCAGCTGACGAGATGGTCGTTGATCATGCCTGTCGCCTGACAAAAGGCGTAGATGATGGTCGGCCCGCAAAAATTGAAGCCTTTGCTCTTCAAATCCTTTGACAGGCGCAGCGAGAGTTCGCTCTGGCATGGAATCTCGGCCGAATGGCGGAAGGCGTTCTGGATCGGCGCGCCATCGACAAAGCCCCAGATATAATTCGAAAAGCCCGGCCCTTCCTGAATTTTGAGCCAGGCCCGCGCCGAGGCGATCGTGGCTTCGATCTTGGCGCGGTTGCGCACGATGCCGGCGTCCTGCATCAGGGCCTCGACTTTTTTCGGCGCATAGCGCGCGATTTTTTCCGGCTCGAAGCCGTCGAAAGCGGCGCGAAAGGCCTCGCGCTTGCGCAAAATGGTGATCCAGGAGAGGCCGGCCTGAAAGCCATCGAGGATCAGTTTTTCATAGAGCGCGCGATCGTCGCGCTCGGGAACGCCCCACTCCTCGTCATGATAGGCGAGATAGAGCGGGTCGACGCCGGGCCAGGCGCAGCGGACTTTGTCGTCTGCCGTCATCGGCGGCTCAACCCGGCGGCGCGACGGCGATCGGCGTTTCGCCCGCTTTGACGATGGCGCCCGCCGCTTGCGCCTCTTCGAGCCTGTCGATCCGCATCATGGCGAGGCCTTCAGATCCGTAAATCGAGCCGACTTGTCCGAGAGGCGGTCCGCCCGCCGCGATTTCGGCGCCGGGGACAGGCGGTTCGCCCTCGAAATGAAACTTCAATATGCGCTTCTTCGCCGATTTGCGAAAATGGACGCGCGCGACGACTTCCTGGCCGACGTAGCAGCCTTTCTTGAAATCGACGCCATTCAGCCAGTCAAGATTCGAATCCTGAACAAAAGCGTCGCCATAGACGAAATCGACGCCGCCCTTCGGCACGCCCGCCGCGATCCGGCGGGCTTCGTAATCGGCCAGGAGGTCATCGCCGGCGTTGCTGATTTTTGCGAGCGCTTCCCGCGCGGCGATGATGCGCCGTCCCATGCCGGGCGCGCGCAGGTCGCGATAGACGATTCCTTCGATGTCCACCGGGGCGTCGTCATCGAGGATCGCGGCGACGCCAAGCGCCTCGGACTGATCCTCGATCGTAATTTTCGCGCGCATCTTGTGAAAATTGAGACGCTGGACGAGCGCCGCGCTCTGCTCGCGCACGCAATCGATCAGGAATCCGGGCTCGCCATCGGGCAGCGGAACCACGAAAAAATCGAACAGGAGCTTGCCTTGCGGCGACAGCAGCGCGGAAAACCGGCTCTCGCCAGGCTCGATGTCCTTGACGCTGTTGGTGATGAGCCGGTGCAGGAACCCTTGCGTCTCCGCACCCGCCATTTTGACGACGCCGCGCTCAGCGAGGAAGCATATCCTGTGCGTCATTCGATCCTCGACTTCGCCCGTGCCGGGCCTGTATGTGTTTTCGCCCGCTCTACATTATCGGAATCGATCACGTTCATGATTTTGGATCGGTTCGATCCAAAATCCTCGTGATCTAAAATGCGAGCCGCTTTGTAACAATGGATGGCCCGATGCTGCAAACCTTTGATCTCGTCCTGAGGGGCGGCGTCGTCGTCGATCATAATGGCGTCGGCGTCGCCGATATCGGCGTCACGGCCGGCAAAATCGCCTTCATCGGCGATCTCGCCCAGGCGAGCGCGGGCGAGACCATTGACGCGTCCGGCCTCACCATCCTGCCCGGCGTCATCGATACGCAGGTGCATTTTCGCGAGCCGGGCCTGACCCATAAGGAGGATCTGGAGACCGGCTCCCGCGCGGCCGTGCTTGGCGGCGTCACGGCCGTGTTCGAGATGCCGAACACCAATCCTCTGACGACCACCGCCGCTGCGCTGGCGGACAAAATGTCGCGCGCAACCCATCGCATGCATTGCGATTTCGCCTTCTGGGTCGGCGGCACGACCGACAACGTCAAAGACATTCCCGAGCTGGAGCGCCTGCCGGGAGCGGCCGGCGTCAAGGTGTTCATGGGCTCCTCCACCGGGTCGCTGCTGGTCGGGGACGATGCCGGGATCGAAGCGATCCTGCGCCAGACGCGCCGCCGCGCGGCGTTCCACAGCGAGGACGAGGCGAGGCTCAACGCGCGGAAAGACCTGCGCGTCGCGGGCGATCCTTCTTCGCACCATGTCTGGCGCGACGAGGTGACGGCGCTGCAATCGACGCAGCGGCTGGTGCGCATCGCGCGGGAGTGCCGCGCAACGGTGCATGTGCTGCATGTCTCGACTGCGGAGGAGATCGATTTTCTTGGCGCCCACAAGGATATCGCCAGCGTCGAAGTGACGCCGCACCATTTGACCTTGAGCAGCGACGATTATGCGCGGCTCGGCACAAAGCTGCAGATGAATCCGCCGGTGCGCGACGCCCGCCATCGCGACCATATCTGGCACGGCGTGAGGCAAAGCGTCGTCGACATTCTCGGCTCCGACCACGCGCCACACACGCTGGAGGAGAAGGCCAAGCCCTATCCGCAGAGTCCCTCGGGCATGACAGGCGTGCAGACGCTGGTTCCGATCATGCTCGATCATGTGGCGGCGGGGCGGCTCTCGATCGAGCGCTTCGTCGATCTGACGAGCGCCGGCCCCGCGCGCCTCTTCGGCATCGCGGGCAAGGGGCGCATCGCGGTCGGCTATGACGCCGATTTCACCATCGTGGATTTGAAGCGCCGTGCGACCATCGAGGACCGCTGGATCGCCTCGCGGGCCGCCTGGACTCCTTACCATGGCAAGGAAGTCGTCGGCTGGCCCGTGGGGACGATTGTCCGGGGCGCGCGGGTGATGTGGGAGGGCGAGGTCGCAGCGCCCGCGCGGGGCGAACCCGTGCGCTTCTGGCAGGCGCTGTAAGGGTCGGAACCGAAGCCGCGCCGTCGCCTGGCGCATCTCGCGGCCTGTCAGGTCCGGCGCGCCAGGGATCGCAGAAATCCCTGATAGTCATCGGTCAGCTCCATATCGACGGCGGGGGCCACTTTCAAAAGCAGATTGGCGATGAAGGGCTGATCGTTGCGGGTTTCGGCCAAGGCCTCGCGCAGGACCGGAACATTGTCTTCAATGTGCTGCAGGAAGGCGACGCCCTTATCGAGGGTCTCCGTCCAGCGCTCGCGGGTCCATTTCGCCAGCGGAAACATGACCTCGTGAATGAAACTCGAATTCCGCGCCTTCTCGAAGAAGCGCAAACCGGTGCTCCAGTTCTCCTTTGCGCGCAGCGGCGGCGGCGGGATGTCGCCGGTGAGTAATTTCTTGCCGGCCTGACCGACAAAATCCTCCAGCGTCTGCGGATTGTCGATTTTCGAACGAAAATGCCACAAAGCGAA
>JBKQMI010000218.1:0-7537 GCA_052146775.1 Methylocella sp.
CTCGGCCTAGACGCGAGCTTCTTCATCTGCCTTGACGCGAGCTTCTTCTTCGGCCTTGGCGCGAGCTTCTTCCGCTGCCTTGGCGCGAGCCTCTTCCGCAGCCTTGGCGCGAGCTTCTTCCTCAGCCTTGGCGCGAGCTTCTTCCGCAGCCTTGGCGCGAGCTTCTTCCGCAGCCTTGGCGCGAGCCTCTTCCGCAGCCTTGGCGCGAGCTTCTTCCGCAGCCTTGGCGCGAGCCTCTTCCACAGCCTTGGCGCGCGCTTCTTCCGCAGCCTTGGCGCGAGCTTCTTCCGCAGCCTTGGCGCGCGCTTCTTCCGCAGCCTTGGCGCGAGCCTCTTCCTCAGCCTTGGCGCGCGCTTCTTCCGCAGCCTTGGCGCGCGCTTCTTCCGCAGCCTTGGCGCGAGCCTCTCTCTCAGCCCTGACGCGAGCCTCTTTCTCGGCCTTTGCCCGAGCCGCTTTCTCGGAATTGATGCGAGCCTCTTTCGCGGCCCTTACCCGAGGTTCCTCTGCGGTCTTGACGCGAGCTTCTTCCTCAGTCTTGACCCGAGCTTCTTCCTCAGCCTTGACCCGAGCCTCTTCCGCGGCCTTGACCCGAGCCTCTTCCTCCGCCTTCGCTTGAGCCTCTTCTTTCGTCTTAGCCATGTCGTCATTTCCTTGGTTAAGAGGGCGCCATCTTTCCTCCAACTCGCCGCGGTTGGAATTTGCCACTTGGTCGGCTCTGCAATTTATAGTGCGGCGCACAATCACGCGAGCCGGCGCGTGAGCTGGAAAACGGACTCAGGCTTGACCGTCTAAACAGGCCTCGCCTTATTCTCTACAAAGAAAACTCAAGTGGTTAATAACTGGTCGATTTCCAAAAATTTAGCAAAAAACAACTTGAACCGGCAAACAGGCCTTCAGTCACTCTAGCACGGGCGATTCGCCGCCTCGATGGCCAGGGCGCTTCACAAACCGATTGAGGCAACCGAAGATTTGCCTCGCGGCGAAGCAGGCGAAACAAACCCGATCACTTATCCGCTTGAGCATATATGTGCGACAGGAATGCGTCCGTCGGATTTTGTAGGCGCCCCCTTTTCGTAGCGCGCCATCCGGCGTGAGCAGGGGATCGGCAAGGCCGGCAATTAGCGAATTTAGCTTCTGTCGTCGAACTGCCGTGGCGTTGGTGGCCTATTAGCCTGATGTCCAACCTGGTATGTTTTAATGAGCATGCGGGCGCTATCCGCCTGCGGATCGCCAATTGGCGATCAACCTCCGCGGCGATCGAGTTCTTGCTGATCGCACGGAGTTCGGAGTCTCCCCGAAGAGAGGGAGACTCCCGGTGCGGGTTTACAGCAGCCTACTCTTTGCTGCTTTGAACCTTGGCGACTAAGGTCTCGACTGGCTTGAACGCCTCTTTCGCGAGGTTGGAATAAAGTTCAGCGATTTTCTTCGACTGCGCGATGAACGCCTCGTAAAAGGCCTTGGCATATTCTGACTGGATCTGAATAGCGCTCTCGAAAGACTTAGCGCTAAGGAGCTTTTCAAGGAAAGCAGCGCCATCTTCGAGGGATTTTTTCGAATAGTTGGTCGTTTCGGCGTTGATCGTCTGGAGGCTATTAACAAAAGAAGCCGACGATGTGGTCGCCGTTTCGACTTGTTCTTTGTTATAGGTTTGGAACTCGTTCAAACTATTGGCCATTTAAGCCCCCTTTTGCCAGCAACTATCCGAGACTTCGGATCGAGGCGGCTCACGGAGAATACCGTGCGGCGCAACATGCCGCAACTTTTATATTGCGACGCAAAACCTTCGCCTCTGAATCGATTGCAACGACCCACTCCTCGCGCGGCGCGCCGTCAATGTGGAGGGCGCTCGACAAGCCCACGCTCAACCCGTCAGACGCGCCGCGCGACCGCCGCGCGTAGGAAGGCCGGCCTTCGCAATATTTCCGCGCCGTTCCGCATTCCGTTTCAGGCGTCGATGCGGCTCCAAGGGGGCCGATCGAGCAGCCGCGTGATCTGCGGGGCGGTTTCCTCGGCCGCCGAGAGCGGCAGCACGGGCACGCCGAGTTCGCGCTCGAAAGCGAGCCTCTCCTTGCCGGGCGCCTCGGCGAACTCGTAGAGGCTGCGCCGGATGCGGCTGTCGCCGAAGTCGAGATCGATCTGCAGTTCGCCGCCGGTCACGATGATGGCGCCGGTCTTCGGCAGTTCGAAGAGAAACGGATCGTAAACGTGGATGGCGAGAACCTCATGATGCGCGGCGAGCCGGATGAGCAGCTCCCGCGTCGCCGGGCCGTGGCCGTGAAAGTCGCTGATGACGACGATGAGGTGATTTTGAAGATGCTCTTGCGGATGAGCTTGCGCCGCGAGGCGCGCCGCCGCCTTGAGCGCGGCGTCGAGTTGGCCAGGCCCCCTTGGGCGCATTGAATCCGCCCGGAGCTCAGCGTTTTGCGATGCGATCGTCTCGATCAGCCGCATCGCGGCGCCGATGTTGCGATCAGGCCGGGCGGTCTCGATCGCAGCGTCGTTGAATACGACGCCGCCGACCGGAGCGCCGCTATCCAGAATGCGCCAGGCGCAGAGCGCCGCGGCTTCGGCCGCCGCCACCGACTTCATGGAGCGGCGCGAGCCGAAAAACATGCCGAGGCGCTGGTCGACGACAAACAGCGCCGGGCGCTCCTCATCGGCGGCGCGCGTCCGCGGGGCGGATCGGTCCGAGCCTTGCGTTCGCGTCCAGTTCATGGCGCCGGCCTCGTCGTCGCCTGGCGATTGGCCGGCCCGCCGGACCGAGAGGATGCCCTGGACGGGCCGGCGCGGCGGCGCGGCGAAATCGCGCGCGGCCGCATGCATCGCGATGAGATCGGCGACCGAGGTATAGACCGCGTAGCGCGAGGCGGATGAGGCCTCGCGGATCCGGCGCGGGCCCGCCGAGCGGCCCACGGCTGCGAATGAGAGCCCCATTGCAGCCTTCTGATGATGGTTCGGACGATAGCCTGGAATCGGCGACATGCGATGGGCGCCAAAATGGTGGGCGACGCAGCGCAACATTGCGACCGCGGTGCAATGATATTCTCGACCCCGACCGGCGCGCAAGCGCTAAGAAGCGTCCCGCACGCAACGCCCGGGTGAGCGGGCGGCGGCCGATTGCTTGAGCTGGACGAAGAGGGCGAGCCGGGCTAGAGCAGAGACGACAGGAACGACCGACGCCTCATGCCGACTCCCTCGCACCCGATCAAGATCCCCGAAGACCAGGGCGGCGCCCGGGCGAAGCGACGGCGTTGGAGGCTGCCCGCCTTCGCCGCCATCGCCTGCGCCGTTTCGCTCGCGGCGCTTGGCGTCGCCGCGGCGATCGATGAAAACGCGCTGTGGAAGATCGTCCATGGCCTCTGCGTCGTCGACGAAATGCGCCTTCACTCGCCGGCGCCCTGCGCCGCGGTCGATCTCAAGGGCGGCGAAGAAGCGGGCTCCGCGGTTTTGAAGGATCTCGTCGGCAGGACGCAGTTCCTGCTCATTCCGACGCGGCGGCTGACCGGCATCGAGGATCCTCTCATTGGAACCGATGCGCTGCCGAACTACTGGGCCGCCGCATGGGCCGCGCGGGATCTTGTCTCAAAGAACGCCGGCAAAAACCTGCCGCGCGACGATATCGGCATGGCGATCAACGGAGTTGGGGCGCGCACGCAGGATCAACTGCACATTCACGTCGATTGCGTGCGCGCCGATATCCGCGCGGCGCTGGACGCGCGGATGGGCGAGATCGGCGACAAATGGGCCGATTTCGGGCTGCTTGGGCAAATCTATCGCGCACGGCGCATCGCAGGCGAGGAGCCGGACCCGGACCCGTTCCGCCTGCTCGCCGAAGACCGCCCGTCCGCGCCGCTAGCCGAGGATTCGCTCGCCGTCATCGGCGCGCGCTTCGCGAATGGCGCGCCCGGCTTCATCCTCCTCGCCGAAAAGGCGCCGCATGGGGTGACCCACCTCGAAAGCCTGCTCGACCACAGCTGCGCCGTGGCGGGGGGCTAGCCGCTCGGGCGCTTGCGGCCAGGATCGTCCGAATGCGAAAGAGCGCTGATCTTACGGCTTTTCCTCGCGCGTTTGTTCACGGTTTGTTTTTGACTTGACCGCTGCTTTCGCCGACCCTTCGCCCATGAGCTGAATCATG
The DNA here is from genome assembly GCA_052146775.1 of Methylocella sp. Taxonomy (GTDB): domain Bacteria; phylum Pseudomonadota; class Alphaproteobacteria; order Rhizobiales; family Beijerinckiaceae; genus Methylocapsa. The sequence continues at coordinate 4,136 of JBKQMI010000218.1, forward strand.
CGGGCGGAGGGTTTTCGTGGGCGTCGTCGAGCGGTTTGAAGGCGAGTTTCTGACGCTGCGGAAGCGGCGCGCGTTGCATCTATCCCTGACGTTCAGCGGGGCTGGCCTCGTGCTCGGCGCCGGCACGGTTCTGGCGCCGATGCGGCGCAATGCGGCGGGCGCGGACTCGCTCGATCTTTCCGGCGAGGACCGCATTCTGGCGGCGCTGACGGCGACTTTTTTGGCGCCTGTCGACGCGGCTCTCCTCGGCAAGCTGCGTCGCGCGGCGAAAAAAGCCTCGCGCAGATTTATCTCGCCGGGCTGGCGTTGCCGCGGATCGACGAAGAGCAGGCGTTCCGCCTCTTTCTCGCCGACCGCCTGATGGCGTCGGGTTTTTCGCCGCGCGAACTCTGCAAAGAGCTGGGCTTCGCGCTGCCGGCGGGCCTGAAAAAATACAGCCCCGATCAGCCGCGCGTTCCGGCCGGCAATGGCCGGGCGAGCGGGCGGTTTGGCTCGGCCGGGGGCGGCTCGACCAGCGCCTCCGGTAGCGGCGCGGGCGGCGGCTCCTATCTCTCCTACGCTGGCGAACCGGCGCCGGACCGGGCTTTTGCGCCGCCCTTGCCGGCTGCGCCCGCCGCCGCGGCCGGCGCGGCGGCGACCGACGTCGCGGCCGAAGGCACGATCCTCGGCCCGCTCAGCGCGGATGCGCTCGCGGGCCTTGGCGCGGTCGCGGCAGGTTTCACTGGGGCGCTTGCGGCCCTCGGCCTCATCTTCATTCCCTCGCCGAACGGCGGCCTCTTCTCGCAGGGCGCGGTTCCGGGCGAACGCGGCCTCAACTACCAGATCAATCATGACGAAGGAACGCTGCGGATCACCCGGGCGGACCGGATCGTCGTCACCGCTCATCTCGGGCAGGATGGCCTCTTCCGCGACGAGACCGGCCGGCCGATCGCCCGCGCCGCCGGCGGCAGCGTTGTCATCGATCCCGACGCCATGCGCGCGGCGGCCAAGGCGAAGGGCGGCGAAGCAGGGGGCGTAAAGACCGGCGCCGAGGCCGCAACGGAAGCAAAGCGCGAGGAGCCGAAGCTTTGCCCGGCACCGGTTGACGATCAGGCAGGCGGGCGCAAGGAATTTGACATTCAATATCAGCAATTCGTCCGCGACATCGTCAACCCGCAACGCCGGCCGCAGTTGCCGCCCGAACTCACATTCGGCTTGCCTGATCCGATGACGGGCAGACTCGTCAAGTTCGACGACTGCCGCGAATCCGATGGCGCGATGATCGAAGCGAAAGGGCATTATGAAGTGATGATGAGGCCAGACTGGGAAGAAGGCGTCGACATCCTCGCCAACAAGTGGACGAAACAAGCAACAAGCCAGGTCGCGGCCAGCGGCGGACGGGAGATTGAGTGGTATTTCCACGAACAAGCGGCGGCGGATCTTGCTCGAAGGATCTTCCAGAGGAATCCGAATCTGAACCGTATCATAGTCCACTATCAGCCGGATCCTGCTGGAATTCCCAATCCGAATCGGAGGATCAGATGAGCAGCGCTCCCGAGTATTACATCCATGCCGACTGGGGCCCGCGCGTGGAGACGCCAGACGCAATCGCGGCGCGCTTCCTCGCCTGCGTCGATCGCTTGAAGCCGATCCATCCCGTCTACGACAATTGGCTGGCCAGTGTCGTTGGCGGCAGATCAACGAAACTGGATGCATTGCGAGAAGACTTCGCGGCGGTTGTCGCCGCGCGGGTCGCGCGAGCAGATGATGGCGAGCCGACGCCGATCTATGGCTACTGGCCGAGCGTCTTTAACAGCATGAGACGCACACCACGCTCACTTCGCATAGGCGTGCAAGCCGGATCATGGGTCCGCTCGGCATTTTTCAGCAATTTTGCTGAGATCAGCACTGCCTACAACATGGCGCCCGACCCCAGCATCGTCGCCTGTCCGGCGTTTAAGGCGGCGCTGCTGGCGCTCGTCGAGAGTTTCGATGCGACCTATTGCTCCGCCTATCCGATGAAGATCATGGATTTCTGGGATCCGTCCCGCAATCTTCGCATCGCCTGGATGAGCTATGTCTCGCCGCGCTTCGCGCCGCTGATTACGCCGCCGCCCTCCGCCATTGTCGAGCGCACCGCGCAGGGCGGGTTGCTGATGGCTGCGACCGATGAGACTTTCAGCCTGGATAACCCCGCACATCTTGCGGTCGCGCGCGACATCCTCAAAGCCCTCGCGCCCTTCGAGGCGCTACCCTGGCCGCCCGACGCGCAGCCGGCTTGACGAGCGCCTGACGCCGCGCGGATACGCCCATCCCCGACATTTCCAAAATGCCGACCCGGCGCAACTGCGCGAACTGAAACTCGTTCTGGACGAAGCCCGAAACATTCTGGGACAGGCCGGCGCGACTGGTTTGAACGGCCCCTGAAACGAATGCGTCCCGGCCTTCGCCGAAAATCGGCGCCGGGCTACGCTCTTTCAGCGCTCCACCTGGCTCACGTCGCGCACGGCGCCGCGGGCGGCGCTGGTGGTCATCGCGGCGTAGGCCCTGAGCGCGGGCGAGACTTTGCGCGTCCGGTGGTGGGCTGGCTTCCAGCCGGATTTGCCTTTCGCCTCCATGCTTGCCCGGCGATGCGCCAGCGTCTCATCGGAAACGGCGAGGTGGAGGCGTCGGTTCGGGATGTCGATCTCGATCATATCGCCTTCCTCGACGAGGCCGATGGCGCCGCCCTCGGCGGCTTCCGGCGAGGCATGGCCGATCGAAAGGCCCGAGGTGCCGCCGGAAAAGCGCCCGTCGGTAATGAGGGCGCAGGCCTTGCCGAGGCCCTTCGATTTCAGATAGCTCGTCGGATACAGCATCTCCTGCATGCCCGGCCCGCCGCGCGGCCCCTCATAGCGGATGACGAGGACGTCGCCGGCGCGAACCTTGTCGCCGAGAATGCTCTCGACAGCGGCCTCCTGGCTCTCGAAAATCCGGGCGAAGCCGGAAAAGACGAGGATCGAGGGATCAACGCCGGCCGTCTTCACGATGGCCCCGTCCTCGGCGAGATTGCCATAGAGAACCGCGAGGCCGCCGTCCCGCGAGAAGGCGTGCGCGGCGTCGCGGATGACGCCCGCTTCTCGGTCAAGATCGAGCGCTTTGGACCGCGCGTTCTGGCTGAAGGCGGTCTGCGTCGGCACGCCGCCGGGCGCCGCGCGGTAGAACTCGGCCGTCGCGGCGCTCGCCGTGCGCTTGACGTCCCAGCGCTCCAGCGCGTCCTTGAGGCTCGCGGCGTGGACGACGGGCGCCTCTGTGTGGATGAGGCCGGCGCGGTCCAGTTCGCAAGGATCGCCATGACGCCGCCCGCCCGGTGGACGTCTTCGAGATGCACGTCGGCTTTGGCGGGCGCAACCTTGCACAGCACCGGCGCGCGGCGCGACAGCC
>JBKQMI010000219.1:0-16033 GCA_052146775.1 Methylocella sp.
CTCCTGGTTCGAGGAGCATCCGAAGGATGCGCGCACCGTCGTCGGCAAGGTGGTGGAGGCGGCGCAGGCGCGCGAGGCGGCGCGCAAGGCGCGCGAGCTGACCCGCCGCAAAGGGGCGCTCGACGTCGCCAATCTGCCTGGCAAACTGGCTGATTGCCAGGAGCGCGATCCCGCCAAAGCGGAGCTTTTCCTCGTCGAGGGCGATTCCGCCGGCGGCTCGGCCAAGCAGGGCCGCAATCGCGAATATCAGGCCGTCTTGCCGCTCCGCGGCAAGATTCTCAACGTCGAGCGCGCCCGCTTCGACAAGATGCTGTCATCCCAGGAAATCGGCACGCTGATCACGGCGCTCGGCACGGGCATCGGCCGCGACGATTTCAACGTCGACAAATTGCGTTACCACAAGATCATCATCATGACAGACGCGGATGTCGACGGCTCGCATATCCGCACGCTTCTGCTCACCTTCTTCTTTCGCCAGATGCGCGAATTGATCGAACGCGGCCATCTCTATATTGCGCAACCGCCGCTCTACAAGGTCAAGCGCGGCGCGTCCGAGCAATATCTGAAGGACGAGCGCGCGCGGGAGGACTATCTGATCGGCAACGGGCTTGACGGCGCCGTGCTGCGTCTTTCCGATGGCGTGGAGCGCGCGGGGGCCGATTTGCGCTCGATCGTCGAGGAGGCGCGGACGGTGCGCCACGTGCTGAACGCGATGCATTCGCGCTACGACCGCACCGTGGTCGAACAGGCCGCGATCGCCGGCGCCTTGCGGCCGATCGGGCCGGACGACGAGGCCGCGGCGGAAGGCTTCGCCGCGACGATCGCCGCCCGGCTCGACGAACTCGCCGACGATATGGAGCGCGGCTGGGCGGGCGCCGTCGCCAATGGCGGCTATGTGTTCAGCCGGCAGGTGCGCGGCGTGCGGCAGGCCGCGACGCTCGACGCGGGCCTCCTCGCCTCCAGTGAGGCGCGCCGCCTCAACGAGCACGCGGCGACGCTGCACGATGTCTTCGCCCGCCCGGCGCTGTTCGTCCGGCGCAGCGACGAGACGCAGGTCTCCGGCTCCGGCGAACTGCTCGACGCGGTGATGGCGGCGGGCCAGAAAGGCATCTCGCAGATGCAGCGCTACAAGGGTCTTGGCGAAATGAACCCCGAGCAATTGTGGGAGACGACGCTCGATCGCGAAGCGCGTTCGCTGCTGCAGGTCAAGATCAAGGAAGGCGATGACGCCGACGATATTTTCGTCAAGCTGATGGGCGATGTCGTCGAGCCGCGCCGCGAATTCATTCAGGAGAACGCGCTCTCCGTCGCCAATCTCGACGTGTGATGCGCCTCTGACAAAGCGCTGCTTTTCGCGCGCGAGGCGAAGATCGCACGGATTGCGAAGAGAATTTCAGGAGACGCCGAACGTCCGGCGATCTGGTGAATCAAGCGGAAGCCATGCTTCATGCGGTCATTGCGTCATGTGCATAAATAGTGTAAAAAATGCGCATTATTAATGCAGGAGCATGGATCCATGAGCGCTCGATTCAATGTCGTTTTGTCCGATGATCTCAATCAGGCGATCGAAAAGGTCGCCGCGGAGACCGAGACGAACAAGAGCGAAATTCTTCGCAAGGCCCTCCAGTTGTATCTCGCCGCCCGCGATGGCAAGCGGCGCGGCCTGAAGCTCGGCCTCGTCGAGCCGAATACGGAAAAGCTGCAGACCGAAATCATTGGTTTATGAACGCGATCGACCTCGATAGCCCGCCGCCAAACCACAAATACAGCGTATCGATCGAGCGTGAAGAAACGGAGTGGGAGCAGTATGTCCGCCTGTTCAAGGATGTCGCGCTGTTCGTCGTCGCAGTAGGCTTCGTCATTTTGATCGTCAGCCTGTGCTACGAGACTCTGTCGTCTAGCGCGGCGTCAGCCGAAGAAAAGAAATGGGCCATGTCCGTGCTTTCGGCGGCGACGGGTGGAATCGTCGGATATCTGTTGCGCAAATGAGGCGGCGCGCGCGACATCGCGGGCTATGCGCCCTGCACGGCGAGGCCCGGCGCACGGGCTTCGAGCGGCGCCAGACGGTCCTTGAGCCGCTTCAGATCGCCCGGATCCAACCGCGTTGCGCAACTCGCGACGACGCGCCGCCCGCGCAGCGCTAAATTCTCGCGCATCCGTTCGTCGTCGATGGTAGCCGCCAGATCGTTCAGCGCGCGCAGCAGCCGCAAACTCACGGCGACGTCGCTGGCCGAATAATGGCGGATCTGCTCGAAGGCCGTGTCGAGCAGATGATCGAAATCGATCCACGGAAGGATCACCCGCACGACATAAGGCGGGTCGCTCATCAGGGACGCGGGCGAGGCGCGGCCGGCCCAGCGGATGAGGATGCGCGTCAGCTGATCGACGCAGTTGATCGCCGTGCTCGGATCGTTGATCGCGGGCGAGATCGCCTTCAATGCGATGTCGACGATTTGCAGCACGCCGAATTCGACATCCTGTTGCATCGTGCGCATCGGCCCGATGACGAACGCTGATCGAACTTCCCTGTTGAGCTCCGCCGTCAGACGGCTTTTGTGCGAGACGGCAAAGAGTGGCGCGCCCTCCGGCGCGAAATGCCCGATCGGGCGCAGCACGCGAATGCGCAATTTGTGGGCTTTGGCCAAATTGAGCAGGCGGGCGCTGTCGATGAAGCAGATATAGCCGGACTGATCGTTGAGAACCGGGAACTCGGTCGCCTCCGGCTCGAACGCCATGTCCACGCGGCGCGCGACGGGTCCGCGCTTGTGCGGCATGATTTCGTCGATCACGCTCTCCGTCTCGCGGGCGATGCGATCGACGATGTGGTTGACGCTGACGGCGCGCGAAATGTGGTGGATGAAGTAGATCAACCCCATGACCGAAACGAGCGCGAGCAACAGCGCGCCGGCGACGGTCGCAACCGGCGCGAAGGGATGCGGCAGGCTGCGCGCCGCGGGCAAGGCGGCCATGCAGTAGAGAAACGTGCCAAGGAAGACGCCGAGCGTCCACTGGGTCACGCGGTCTCTCACGAAGTTGACGAGGATGCGCGGCGAGAACTGCATCGAGGCCAGCGTCAACGTCATCAGCAGGATCGCGAAGACGATCGAGACGACGGTCATGATCGAGCCCGCGATGGTGCTGAGCATCACCTGAGCGATCTGCGGGTCCGCGCGGGAGGGAAAAAGCGTCTCGGGGACCCAGGCGCTGACGACCGGGAAACTCTCCTCCGCGGACGACAGGATCATCCCCGCCAATCCGAGCGCGAGGGAGATGAGCAGCGGCCGAACCAGGAAGCCGCCGCGTAGCGCATACATCCAGTTTCGAACGCGGATCGGCAGGCGCGTTTTCAAGGCGTTTTCTCTTGGCTTCAGGCATCGCGGCGCGCGCGCGAACCGCCGCAGCAAGCTTATCAAATCAGCCGGCGAAGTCTCGCTTTGTTGAATCTCGCAGCCATGAACCCGTCCGCCCGGACCGGCGCGGCGTTTATGCGTTCTTTATGAAAGCGGAAAGGGTCAATGATCGCGACTTTATGCGATCAGTTCTAAATAGATTCGACTTTGAACGAAACGCGGCGCGCCAGGGTCTTTTGGGGAGGTCTTCCAGCCCGCGCGCCGCACGAGCAGGAGTTCTCGTCCATGAGTTGGAGCGCCATCGTAAACGCCTTCAGACGGCTCGACGACCGTCTCTCCGACGCGGCTTACCTGCACGGGCGCTATCTGACCGGGCAGGAAAAGATCGTCCGTCGCCATCCCTGCGTCGAAGCGGCGCGCCAGCGGCTCAACCTTGAACACTGGGCGCTGGGTCTGCAGCGCATCGCCCATCGTCATGACGCGACCGGTTCGATTCGGTGATCCCTTCGGGCGCCATCCCGAAGCCGGCCAAAACCCGCCAGGGCCGGGCGCGAATTCGACGCGAGCCAACGACGCCGGATGGCGTTAGAATAATAAGGTCGCTGTGGGAGAATCGATCATGGGCGCCAAAACATACCCCGTAACGCATAGCGAAGCGGAGTGGCGCAAGATTTTGACGCCCGAGCAATATCAGGTCTTGCGGGAGCATGGCACCGAGGCGCCGGGAAGCTGCGCCCTCAATCAAGAGAAGCGCGCCGGCGTGTTTGTCTGCGCCGGCTGCGGGCAGCCGCTGTTCGGCTCGACGCGGAAATTCGAGAGCGGCACCGGCTGGCCAAGCTTCAACGACCCGCTGCCGGGCGCTGTCGAGACCTCGGAGGATCGCTCCTACGGGTGGATTCGCACGGAGGCGCATTGCAGCCGCTGCGGCAGCCATCTGGGCCATGTCTTTCCGGACGGGCCGCCGCCGACGGGCCTGCGCTATTGCATCAACGGGATCGCGACGAATTTTTTGCCGGAGTGACGGCGCGCCTTCACGGAATATACACCGCCTCGATGACTTTGAGCTGCTCGCCGAGCGGGTCGGTCTCCAGGCGCACCACTTCGGCCATCAGTTTGTCGCGGAACTTATAGGCGCGGCGCCAGCCGTCCTCGTTGGTCGGCGGCCAGGGCGTGAAGGTCTTCTTGTCGATCATCAAAGCTTCGCAGCGCAGGCGCGGGCCGGTGATGTTGCGGGCGATGATGTACATGGCGAGCCCCCAGCGCGGCGTCCGGACGGCGGACTTTTCAAGAAAACCGACGCCTCAAAGGAAACGGCGATGAGCCTGATTGGGTTCAATCGGCGCGGCCCTGATCGACCGCAAAATCTTAATCCCGACAATTCAGATGTAAATGCGATTTTGCGCCCGCGCCGACGTTTGTGCGCCACCGCGGAGATTTGGTTCCGCCGGGCGGCGAAATGCGCTAAGCCCGGGGCGAAGACAGTCATTCCAATCGACGGAACACCCCTCATGGCGGCTTTGATCGACGGCCCGCGCCTCGCGGCCAAATCGCGCGCGACGAAACAGCTCATCGTTTTCCTGCATGGCTATGGCGCCGATGGAAACGATCTGATCGGCCTCGCCAAGCAATGGCAGGGCTTTATGCCGGATGCCGCCTTCGCCTCGCCCAACGCGCCCGAACCCTGCGTGCAGGCGCCGGGGGGACGGCAATGGTTCGCGCTTACGATGCGCGACCAGAATGAGCGCTGGGCGGGCGTCAACAAGGCGGCGCCGGGGCTCGACGCCTTCCTCGACGCCGAACTGGACAGGCTTGGCCTCGACGATTCGAAGTTGGCGCTGGTCGGCTTCAGTCAGGGAACCATGCTGGCGCTTCACGTCGGGCTTCGACGCAGGCGTCCGCCGGCGGCGCTCCTCGGCTATTCCGGCGAACTTGTCGGGCCGCAGCATCTCGCCGAGGCCCGTCCGGGCGGCGCGAAACCTTCGCCGATCCTGCTCGTCCACGGCAGCGACGACGATGTGATTCCGCTGGAATCCCTGTTCGCCTCCGCGGAGGCTCTGGCCGAGGCCAAAATCCCCAGCCAATGGCATCTCTCGATTGGGCTCGGACACGGCATCGACGGCGCCGGGCTGATGCATGGCGGCTTGTTTCTCGCGCAAAGCTTCAAAATAAAGCTGAACCCTGCTGCCCCCGGATCGGCCCTTTAGATTTTTTAGGGCGAACCGCGATCCGCCTCGCTCGAATACGCTCTGGAGACGGGGGCGATCCCGACGGGCTCGGACGCCGGCGCGAACTGCGGCAGCGTCTCATGCACCCGGCGCGTCGAGGGCACGGGACGATAGAGCTGTTTGGTCGCCTCGACGATCAGGACGCCGGCGCCTGGCAGGCCGAAAAAGGCGCCGATCCGCTCGAAGGCGATGCCGGTGCGCAGCAGCGTCCGACGCCTGAATGGCGGCACATAAAGCGCCTCGGCCCAATGCGTCGGCGAGAACAGCGTTTCCCGCATCAGGTCGCGCAGCTGGCTGCGGGAGAACGGCTGGCCATGGCCGAAGGGCGTGCGGTCGAGACGCGCCCAAAGCCCCGAGCGGCTCGGCGCGACGACGAGAACACGGCCGCCCGGCGTCAGGATGCGCCAGATCTCGGTGAGGAGATCGCGCGGATGTTCGGTGATTTCGAGTCCGTGGATCAGGATCGCCCGGTCGATCGAGGAATCGGGCAGGGGCATTTCCGTCGCTTCGACCAGCGCGGAGGCCGAATAGCCGGAGGACGGCCAGTTAACGACGCCCTGCTGCGCAGGCATGAAGGCGAGGACGCGCACCGCCTCCTCCCGGAACACCCCGAGATAGGGCGTCGCATAGCCGACGCCAAGGATCGAATAGCCGGCGCAGTTGGAGAAGCGCTCGCGCACGATCCGGCCGATCAGCCGCCGCGCGATCTCGCCCGCGGGCGTATCGTAGAACGAACGTAGATCGACGACGTCGAGCGACATGGAAAGTCTTCCTGCAAGGTCTTCTAGGCGCCTCGCCGATTCGCGGCCTCGGCGCGATCATCCGCCGCCGGGGGCGAAAAATAAAGTCCTGCGTGCGAGGGTTTCAAGTCGCGCCGCGGCGTGGCAAAGTCGGCTGACGAGCGGCAGGAAAAGGAGCGTCGGGATGGCCCCCCAGATCCACCAGTTCATCTGCCTCAAGGATAATTTCGGGGTGCTGCTGCATGATCCGGAGACGCGCGCGACCGCCGCGATCGACGCTCCCGACGCGGCGCCCATTCTCGCGGCGCTCGCCGCCCGCGACTGGACTCTCACCGACATTCTGCTCACCCATCACCATCCAGATCACGTGCAGGGCGCTCCCGGGCTCAAGGCGCGTTTTCCGCGCGCGCGGGTGACGGGACCGGCCAAAGAGGCGGCCAGGATCGGCGGCCTCGACCGCCTGGTCGGCGAGAACGAAGCGTTCGCCGTCGGGGCGCTGGAAGGGCGCGTGATCGAGGTTCCGGGCCACACCAGCGGGCATGTCGCCTATTATTTCGCGGACGAGGATCTCCTCTTCGCCGGCGACACCCTGTTTTCGCTGGGGTGCGGGCGGGCGTTCGAGGAGCCGCCGCAGGTTCTCTATCATTCTCTGATGCGTCTCGCCGCGCTGCCTGGCGAGACGGAGGTCTATTGCGGCCATGAATATACGCTGGCCAACGCCAAATTCGCGCTCGGCGTCGATCCCGGCAACGGCATCCTGCGCGAGCGCGCCGGACATGTCGCAAAACTGCGCGCGGCCGGCGAATACACCCTGCCGACGACGATCGTGCTCGAACGCGCGACCAACCCCTTCCTGCGCGCGGAGGAGCCGGGGGTTCAGGCGGCGGTCGGCATGCCGGACGCCGATCCCGCTGCGGTCTTCGCCGAATTGCGCGACCGCAAGAACCGCGCATGAGCGAGGGAGGGAGCAGTGAGTCGATCGCGCTCGCGGAGCGAAGCGCGGCCGAGATCATCGGCCTGCTCGATCTGAGGCCGCATCCCGAGGGCGGCTTCTACCGCGAGACGTTTCGGGATCCCGAGCAAAGCCAGTCGGGCCGGGCGGCGTCGACGGCGATCTATTTCCTGCTTGAGGCTGGCCAGATTTCGCACTGGCATCGGGTCGATGCGGCTGAGATCTGGCATTTCTACGCCGGCGCGCCGCTGGCGGTCAGCGTGTCGCGGACGGGCGCGGATTTGAGCCGGCACGTGCTCGGCGCTGATTTATTGCAGGGCGAGCGCCCGCAATTCGTCGTTCCGGCGCATTGGTGGCAGAGCGCGGAGAGTTTGGGGCCATGGACGCTGGTCGGCTGCACCGTCGCGCCGGGGTTTGAATTCGCGCATTTCGAGCTGGCGCCGCCGGGATGGGCGCCTATCGCGCGGTCCCAAAGGTTTCGGACAATTTGAATAAAACCGTGCGGTAAATAAGAGCGGGATCAATCGGCGTTCTTCAAATAGTCACGTTTTGCCGTCCTGGCCGCGATCTCACCGCTTACTCCTTCGTCGCCAAACCCTCGATGCGTTTTTGCAGCTGTTCGAGCTGATGTTTCATTTCCTCGATATCGCTTTTCGGCGTCGCCTCGGCAATCTCTTTGGACGGCGTCTCGGCGGGCGGCGCGAGCGGCGCCACAAAGGGAGTGAACATGGCGAGCGCCTGATTGAACAGCGCCATGTTATTGCGCGCCTGTTCTTCGAGGGAGCCAAAGGACGGCCCGATCGCCTGCGCGCCGAAGCCGCCTGCCACCTTGTCGCGGAACTTGCTTTGTTCGCTCGTCAGCTTGTCGATCGAGAATTCGAGATAGCTTGGCACCAGCATCTGCATGCTGTCGCCGTAAAAGCGAATAAGCTGACGCAGAAACGCGATGGGCAGCAGGCTTTGGCCGCCCTTGCCTTCCTGCTCGAAGATGATCTGGGTCAGAACCGATCGCGTGATGTCCTCGCCGCTCTTGGCGTCGAAGACGACGAAATCCTCGCCTTTTTTGACCATGCAGGCGAGGTCTTCGAGCGTCACATAGGCGCTCGTCCCGGTATTGTAGAGACGCCGGTTGGCGTATTTCTTGATCGTGATTGGCTGCTTGGTATTCGCCATGGTCAGTCGCCCATCCTCGGAAGCAGCTTCGGGAGCCTTCAGCCTCGCCTTATGCATCGATGTCTCGCTCTCGACCGGGAGTTTATTTCTTCTTCATGACGAAGCGTTCCCAAATCGAGGCGGCGGGGTCAAGTCGAATCGCGTCCCGCGCAGGCGAAAGGGAAGCCGATCGGCGCTGTTTGCGGCCGCCCGCGAAGCGGCCACAAGATAGGCCTTTTATTTCAGAGCGCGAACTGTTTTCCACGGCGATTTTTGGCGTCCTTTTCCGGTTTGGCTCTATAATGGTTTCCGGCGGCGCCGGACCGCCTTTTTAACTTGCCCCGCCGGACTACGGGAGCGTAGCGTCTCGCCCGGCCGGACCCAAGGAGGATGCCCAATATGTCAGATATTGTAATCGTGAGCGCGGCGCGTACGGCTGTGGGATCGTTCAACGGAGCCTTCGCAGCAATCCCCGCGCACGAACTCGGCGCAGCCTCCATCAAGGCGGCGCTGGAGCGCGCAAAGGTCGATCCGGCCGAAGTCGATGAGGTGATTCTGGGTCAGGTCCTGACCGCGGGGCAAGGTCAGAATCCGGCGCGTCAGGCGGCGATCAAGGCTGGCGTGCCGCAGGACAAGACCGCCTTCGGCCTCAATCAGGTGTGCGGCTCGGGCCTGCGCGCCGTCGCTCTCGGCCTGCAGCAGATCGCCAATGGCGACGCAAGGATCATCGTTGCCGGCGGCCAGGAAAGCATGTCGCAGGCCCAGCACAGCGCCTATCTGCGCGCCGGCGTCAAGATGGGCGATCTCAAATTTACGGATACGATGATCACTGATGGCCTGACCGACGTCTTCAATCGCTATCACATGGGCCAGACGGCCGAGAACGTCGCCGTGAAATGGCAACTGACCCGCGACGAGCAGGATCTTTTCGCGCTCGCCTCCCAGAACAAGGCCGAGGCCGCCCAGAAAGCCGGCAAGTTCGATGAGGAGATCGTTCCCTTCACCATCAGCACCAAAAAGGGCGACACCGTCGTCGACAAGGACGAGTATATTCGCCACGGCGCGACGCTGGACGCGCTCGCCAAGCTTCGCCCGGCCTTCGCCAAGGACGGCACCGTGACGGCGGGCAATGCGTCGGGCATCAATGATGGCGGCGCCGCGCTGGTGCTGATGAGCGCGGGCGACGCCGCAAAGCGCGGGCTGGAACCGCTCGCGCGCATCGTCTCCTGGGCGACCGCCGGCGTCGATCCCGCGATCATGGGCACGGGGCCAATCCCCGCCTCGCGCAAGGCGCTCGAAAAGGCCGGCTGGAAAGTCAGCGACCTCGATCTCATCGAGGCCAACGAGGCTTTCGCGGCGCAGGCGCTCGCCGTCGCCAAGGACCTCGCCCTCGATCCGGCGCGCGTCAACGTCAATGGCGGCGCCATCGCGATCGGCCATCCGATCGGCGCGTCCGGCGCCCGCGTGCTGATCACGCTGCTGCATGAACTGAAGCGGAGCGGCGGCAAGAAGGGCCTCGCCACCCTTTGCATCGGCGGCGGCATGGGCATCGCGCTGACCGTGGAGCGTTGATCGCGGCGATCGGCGAGATTGCGCGGCCGCCAGGTTGCGCCAACGCATGGTTCGTGGCGTTTTTTTCGACTATCGGACGCGTCGGAAGGTGCTCGCGTGGATGCGCGGGCGGGGAAATTTTGCCGGCGCCAGGATCGCGATGGCTTTGGATTTTAAGCGATCCAAAATCATAAATGTAACAGATTCCAACAGGTTTTGGCTGGATACCAGAGGAAAAGCGGGCTCCGCTTTTCCTCATTCTTTTCTGGAAGGGCCCCATCGAACGGCTTCGCCGTCAGAGACGGTTCGTGCAGGAAACGCGGCGCTGGAGCTGTCGAACTCGCGTCGCCGCGAAGGAAAACGCAATGAAGATCGGCAATTGCGATTATGAAGAGCCTGAAGGCTGTTTTTGGGGAGACGAACATGGCGCGAGTGGCGGTTGTGAGCGGCGGAACGCGCGGGATCGGCGCGGCCGTCAGCAAAGCCTTGAAGACGGCGGGATATCATGTCGCCGCGACGTACCACGGCAATGATGCCGCCGCACAGCAATTCAAGGCGGATACCGGGATCCCTGTCTATAAATGGGACGTCTCGAACTACAAGGAATGCGCCGAGGGTTTGAAGAAAGTCGCCGAGGAGGTCGGCCCGGTCGACATTCTCGTCAACAACGCCGGAATTACGCGCGATTCGGCTTTTCACAAAATGACGCCCGAGCAGTGGTTCGAGGTGATCAACACCAATCTGAATTCGCTGTTCAACATGACGCGTCCCGTCATCGAGGGCATGCGCGAGCGCGAGTTCGGACGCATCGTCAATATTTCGTCGATCAATGGGCAGAAAGGCCAGTTCGGACAGACCAACTACTCCGCCGCGAAAGCGGGCGACATCGGCTTCACCAAGGCCTTGGCGCAGGAGAGCGCCGGGAAGGGGATTACCGTCAACGCCATCTGTCCCGGCTATATCGCCACGGAAATGGTGAGGGCGGTGCCGCATGAGGTGCTGCAGCAGAAAATCCTGCCGCTGATCCCGGTGCGCCGGCTCGGCGAACCCGAGGAGGTTGCGCGATGCGTCTTGTTCCTCGTCTCCGACGATGCGGGATTCATCACCGGCTCGACGCTCAGCGCCAATGGCGGCCAGTACATGATCTAGAGCGTTTTCAAGCGGAGCGGATGCCGCTTCGCGTGAAGAAAGCGCGATAAATCAAAAAGTTATAGCTGTTTTTCGATCCCATGGAATCGAAAAACGCTCAAGTCCGGGGGCGCGCCGCGCGCGCTCCCGTTTCGCCTGCGCCCAACGTCGAGGCCTTTAGATGCAACGTGAGTCGATGCAATTCGACGTGGTCGTGGTCGGCGCCGGCCCGTCGGGCCTTTCGGCCGCGATCCGGGTCAAGCAGCTTGATCCCGGGCTGACGGTCTGCGTGCTCGAGAAGGGCTCGGAGGTCGGCGCGCATATTCTGTCAGGCGCGGTGTTCGAGCCGCATGCGCTTTCCGAGCTGATTCCCGACTGGCCCGCGCGCGGAGCCCCGCTCGTCACGAAAGCGAGCGACGACAATTTTCTGTTCCTGACGGAGACGAAGGCGTTCCGCCTGCCGACTCCGCCGCCGATGCAAAATCATGGCAATTACATCATCAGCCTCGGCAATCTGTGCCGCTGGCTGGCGCGCGAGGCCGAAACTCTCGGCGTCGAGATCTTCCCCGGCTTCGCCGCCGCCGAGGTGCTTTACGACGACGGCGGCGCGGTCAGGGGCGTTGCGACCGGCGATATGGGCGTCGGCAAGGATGGCGCGCCGACGGCGAGCTTCGCGCCCGGCGTCGAATTGCACGGCCGCCAGACGCTCTTCGCCGAAGGCGCGCGCGGCTCCCTGACCAAGACGCTGTTCGAGCGCTTTGATCTTCGCAAGGACTGCGATCCGCAGATTTTTGGGCTCGGGATCAAGGAATTGTGGGAAGTCGAGCCGGGCAAAAGCCAGCCCGGCCGCATCATTCATACCGTCGGCTGGCCACTCGACGACAAGACCTATGGCGGGTCGTTTCTTTATCATCTCGAAGACAATCAGGTTTCCGTCGGCTTCGTCGTCGGCCTCAACTATTCAAACCCTTATCTCTCCCCCTTCGAGGAGTTCCAGCGCTTCAAGACGCATCCGTCGGTGCGGCCGCTGTTTGCGGGCGCCCGGCGCATCTCCTATGGCGCGCGGGCGATCTCGGCTGGCGGCCTGCAATCCGTGCCGAAGCTGACCTTTCCCGGCGGCGCTCTCATCGGCGATGGCGCCGGATTCCTGAATGTCCCCAAGATCAAGGGCAGCCACACCGCGATGAAGTCGGGCATGCTCGCGGCCGAAGCCATCGTCGCTTTGCTGAAAGCGGAAGGCGGCGAGGCGCGCGAGGCGGGGGCCTATCCGGCGGCGCTGAAGAAGTGCTGGGTGTGGGAGGAGCTGTCCCGCGCGCGCAACATCAAGCCCGCGTTCAAATGGGGCCTCTGGCCGGCGATGGCCTATGCGGCGCTGGATACCTATATATTTCGCGGCAAGGCGCCTTGGACGCTGCATCATACGCCCGACCATCTGGCGCTGAAGCCGGCGGCGGAGTCGAAGCCGATCGCCTATCCAAAGCCAGATGGAATCGTCAGCTTCGACAGGCTCTCCTCGGTGTTCGTCTCCAACACCAACCACGAAGAGAACCAGCCTTCGCATCTGAAGCTGAAAGACCCCGCCGCCGCCATCAAGATCAACCTCGCCGTCTATGACTCGCCCGAGCAGTGCTACTGCCCGGCCGGCGTCTACGAGATCGTCGAGGGTCCGGCCTTGCGGATCAACGCGCAGAACTGCGTCCATTGCAAAAGCTGCGACATCAAGGATCCGACCCAGAACATAAACTGGACGGTTCCTGAAGGCGGCGGCGGTCCCAACTATCCGAATATGTGATATTTCAGGCCGCCGGATGCGGGCTGTCGAGCCAGCGCAGCGATCCCGGCGTCGTCAGTCGCTCGCCCGTCTCAAGCAGGGTTTTGAGGCCGGACAGCACCATCGGCCAGCCGCCGTAGAGCTGGGCGTTGGCGCCTTCGCGCAACTGATCGTGAGTGACCGTCAGGCGGCATGAATCGCCGATCGGCTCGATCTCGTAAGTCACCCGGGAGGTTCCCTCAGCTTTCACATCCTCGCCCCAGAGGACCCTGAAGCTCTGGACCAGCCGGCGCGGTGGATCCACCTCCAGATTTTCGCCCTCGAAGATCGGCGCGCCGTGGCCGACGCCCTCATAGCGCGAACCCGTCGTCCAGTCCGACGTGACGATGGCGCCGAAGGTGTATTTGCGCCGCATCTCTGGATCGGTGATCGCCAGCCAGAGGCGTTCGGGCGTCGTCTTGATGTAGATTTCGAAGATTTTCTCCATCGTCCTGTCCTCCAGTTTGCGTTTGAGGTCGCTCAGCGTTGCGGCGAAGGGTTCGGCGTATTTGCTGACCCACCGGTCATGGACCAGACGGATCGGGACGGGGTTGAGGAAATGCAGCTTCTCGCGCCCGCGCCGCCGCGTCACGACGAGACCCGCCTCCTCGAGCAGTTTCAGATGCTTCATGACGCCGAAGCGCGTCATCGGCAGCCGATCCTGAAGCGCGCTCAAACTCTGCCCATCCTGTTTGAACAGCGCGTCGAGCAGGCTTCGACGCGTCGGATCCGCGAGGGCTCTGAACACATTATCCATAAAAAATAATAGGTGACCATTTAGTCACCTGTCAATCCCCGCCGCGATCCGGGATCGATTTACCATTGACGCGCTTTTATCGAGCGGAACCCGCGATCAGGTGCCCACGCGGCCATCGGAGGGCGGCGCAGGGCTTCGTCATCTGCTAATGTGCGGCCGGAAGACAGGCCCGGAGGATCGTCGATGAAAAAGGTGGTTGTCGCTGGTTACGCGCGCTCCCCGTTCACCCTCGCGAAGAAGGGCGAACTCGCGACCGTCCGGCCCGATGATCTGGCGGCGCAGGTGGTCGGCGCGCTGGTCGCGCGGACCGGCGTTCGCCCTGAGGATATTGAGGATCTGCTGCTTGGCTGCGCATTCCCCGAGGGCGAGCAGGGCCTGAACCTCGCCCGTCTTGTCTCCCTCATGGCGGGCCTGCCGAAGACGCTCGGCGCGGCGACGGTCAACCGCTTTTGCGGCTCCTCCATGACCGCGGCGCACATCGCCGCGGGCGCCATCAGGATGGACGCGGGCGAAGTCTTCATCGCGGCCGGCGTCGAAAGCATGAGCCGCGTGCCGATGATGGGCTTCAACCCGCTGCCGCACCCGGAATTTTCCGTGCGCGAACCCGGCGCCTACATAAGCATGGGCGATACGGCCGAGAACGTCGCCGCGAAATGGGAGATCGGCCGAAAGGAGCAGGAAGAGTTCTCGGTGCGTTCGCAAAGGCGCGCGGCCGCCGCCCGCGAGTCGGGCAAATTCACGGACGAGATAATCGCCATCACCGGTAGGAAGGGGCAGGTGGCGCAGGACGGCTGCATCCGTCCCGAAACGACTCTCGAAACATTGGCCGGGCTGAAGCCCGCCTTCAACGAGCATGGCGTCGTCACCGCCGGAACCTCGTCGCCGCTCACCGACGGCGCCGCCGCCCTTTTGATTTGCACGGAGGATTACGCCAGGCGCCACGATCTCGATATTCTCGCGGCAATCAAATCCATCGCCGTCAGCGGCTGCAACCCGGAGATCATGGGCATTGGTCCGGTCGGCGCCTCGCGCAAGGCGCTCCAGCGCGCGGGGCTCGAAGTCGGCCAGCTCGACATCGTGGAGTTGAACGAAGCCTTCGCCGCGCAGGCCATCGCCTGCATCCGCGATTTGAAACTCTCGCTGGATCAGGTCAACATCGACGGTGGCGCCATCGCGCTCGGCCATCCGTTAGGGGCGACCGGCGCGCGGATTCTCGGCAAGGCGGCCTCGCTTTTAAAGCGCGTGAACGGCAAATATGCGCTCGCGACCCAGTGCATCGGCGGCGGTCAGGGCATCGCCACCGTGCTGGAGGCGGTATGATGACCGACATTAAAAAGGTCGCGGTCATTGGCGCGGGGGTGATGGGGGCGAGCATCGCCGCCCATGTCGCCAACGCGGGCGTGCCGGTCGTGCTCCTCGACATCGTCGCGAAGAATAACCCCAACCGCAGCGCCATCGCCGAGGGCGCGGTGGAGAAACTGCTCAAAACAGATCCCGCGCCCTTCATGAGCAAGGCGGCGGCCAAATTCGTGACCACAGGCAACATCGAAGACGATCTACAGCTCATCGTCGATTGCGACTGGATCATCGAGGCGGTGGTCGAGCGGCTCGATATCAAGCAGGCGCTCTACGCCAAAATCGAGACCGCGCGAAAACCTGGAAGCGTGGTTTCCTCCAACACCTCGACGATCCCGCTCGCCAATCTGGTCGAGGGTCTGCCGGAGCGCTTCGCGCAGGATTTCATCATCACCCACTTCTTCAATCCACCGCGCTATATGCGGCTTCTGGAAGTGGTCGCCGGGGAGAAGTCGAGGCCTGAGGCTCTCGCAAGCGTCTCGGATTTCGCCGATGTGATGCTCGGCAAGAGCGTGGTGCGCTGCAAAGACCGCCCCGGCTTCATAGCCAACAGGCTCGGCGTCTACTGGCTGCAAACGGCGGCGACGGAGGCGTTTCGATCCGGCCTCGATATTGAGGAGGTCGACGCCATCATCGGCAAGCCGATGGGCGTTCCGAAGACCGGGGTCTTTGGCCTTCTCGATCTCGTTGGCCTCGACCTGATGCCGCATATCAATGCGAGCCTTGCCGCCGCGCTGCCGAAGGATGATCCGTTCCACGCCATCAACACGCCGGTTCCGCTGGTCGAGAAGCTGATCGCGGACGGCTATACCGGCCGCAAGGGCAAGGGCGGCTTCTATCGCTTGAACCGCGACAAGGGAAAACTCAAAGAAGCGATCGATCTTGCGACCGGCGCGTTCCGGCCGGCGCGCAAGCCGCAGATCGAGGCGATCGAGGAGAGCGGGCGCAGCCTCAACCGCCTGCTCGAACATGACAGCGCGCATGGCCGCTACGCCTGGCGCGTGCTTGGAGC
>JBKQMI010000220.1:0-5437 GCA_052146775.1 Methylocella sp.
CGCACTTGGCGATGCTCGAACACCTTTACGCATTGGAACGATCACGTAGCGCGGCGTTCCAGTGACGTCATTCAGTTGATAGACGAAATCATCGAAGCCATCGACGCGCCGTCATGATGGACGCGACCCCGACCCGCAGGAGCGAAACGAAGGGAGCAATTCCTTCAGCGCCCGGGGAATTTTTCTCGCCGGCCGGCATGCCCTTTAAAGCCATCAAATTGACGCGAGTTCTCCATTATTTCTTTAGCTATTGTAATCACTCCAAGAAACAGCCTCGCTTAAACGCGAATAAATTTCTTTGCTGATTGGGCTATATTGGTCAGTTCCATGTCAGCGAAAGTAGATTAAATCCCCATTCCGGATGCGTCGGCAAATGACTGCCGACCGGCCTTTTACCGTTGAGAACCGACTGGAGTTTACGACGATGTCTGTTCTGGGGCTTCACAGCTCTCGGCAGGGGCGGCTTGGCGGGTTTCCCCAACTGTCTCCGGCCGTTCGCGCAGCTTCGGCGCGCGCGGCGCGCCTCTCCATCGATCTGCCGACGCTGATCGGCCTCGCCCCCATGCTTGGGCATCGCCTCGACGACAGATGCGCCGTGGCGGAACAGCAGGACGCCGACATGGCCCGGCGCCTGATCCGAGCCTCGGAAACGCCGTTGCCGGACGTCGCCCGGCGGCAAGATTTCTATGTCGCGCCGCTTGACATTCTGCCGTTCCGGCGGGATGGCCAGCGCCGGTTCCAGCTGCTCGAACTGAACGGCACCGGGATCGGCGGCCTCACCAACATGCCGGTCGAGATCGTCGAAGCCATCCTGGAGACGGTCGGAGAGATCGGCGACCACGCGCCGGGACCCGCCCCGGTGGTCGTCGTCGCCTCATCCGGCAGCGAGTCGCCGCGGGAGCGCAAGCCTAGCCATCTTCTCCACGAGAAAGCGCTCTTCGTCGACCGCATCGCCCAATCGCTGCGGGCGCGCCATGGCGATGTCGAGGTCCTGGCGCTCGAAACCCTAGCCGGCATGGAGGGCTGGAGCGCCAGCCGCCCCACGGTGATCCTTGGCTACAGCCGCGACCTGATCAAGCACGCAGCGATCCGCAATGGCGCTCCCCTGCTTTTCGGGCGCAACATTGCGGCGATCGTGAACGACCGTTTCCTGCTGAACCTGACGGCGACCCACGGCCGGCTCAACAACGACGCCTTCCTTCCGGCCAACCGCTGCTACGAGGCGGGCGCCGATAAGGCTGCGGCTTACCGGCTGGCCAACAGCTTCAAGGGGGGAGACCGCTTCCCCGCCGTGCAGCAGCCGATCCGCTTCACCGTCGCCGAGACCGAGGAGGCCCTGGCGGAGGCGGTGCGCGCGCGCGTAGCGGCTCATGAGCTTCTGGTGATCAAGCCGAGCGGCGCCGGCCAGGGCGATGGCATAGAGTTCTTCCTGGGCGGCGAGGATGAATCGCGCATTCGCGATCAGATCGGGAGATCGCTGGCGACCGTGCGGCAGCGTTATGGCTCAGCCGCGGGTTTCCCCTATACAATCGCCGAATATCTCGACGCCGACGTCATCGATGCGCCGCAGCACGAACTGCATGGACGGAAATTCGAGCTGCGGATCGTCGTCTATCGTCATGGCTCGGTGCTGCGGGCTCTTCCCTCGATCGCCAAAGTCGCGCCGGAAGCGTGGGATCCGGCCCGCCCGACCCGCGCCGCCCTGATCAATAATGTTTCGGCATCGGTCCGGCGGGCGGGCGGCGGCGGCGCAGAGCATCTGCTCCCTTTATGTTCGCACCGCGCGCTGGCCTTGATCGGCCTGCGAGAGGGGGAGCTGGCCGAGCTTTGCAGCTGGTCGACCGCCTATGTCGCGCACATCCTCGCCGAATTGCGCGGCGCGCCAGCTGACGTGATGCGTTGTTGAAATGCAGGGCTGGATCGTTTCCCACCTTGAAGACTCGCCAAGCGTAGCTCTGCTTTGCGAAGCCGCCCATACCCTGGGTCACGCCTTGGCCCTTGTCCATCCGCGCGACTGCCTGCTGGATCTGCGCGGCGGCCGACCGCCTCGCGCCGCCAACGCCGCCGCCGACCCGGATTTCGCAATCACGCGGCTCAACGGCACGGCGCCCGGCTCTGCGATCGCTGTGGTTCGTGCGCTCGAAGGGGCGGGCGTGACCTGCCTCAATACCGCCGAGTCCCTTGAGAGAGTGCGGGATAAGGTGCGAATGGCCCAGGCGTTGGCCGCCGGCGACGCGCCAATGCCGGAAAGCATCGTTCCCAACGAGGGTCTGAGCGCAGCCGTTGCGTTCGATCTTCTCGGCGGCGCAGGGGTGGTCGTCAAGGTCACGCGCGGCAGCAAAGGCGCGGGCGTCATGCTCTGCGAAAGCGTGGCGGCCCTGCAGGGCCTCATGGATATGCTGCGCGCGCTCGGCGAGGATTTCCTGCTGCAACGCGCCGTCACGGAAAGTTTCGGCGTCGACGTGCGCGTGTTGGTGCTGCAAGGACGCGCCGTGGCGGCCATGCGGCGCCGGGGGGCCCGCGGCGATTTCCGCGCCAACCTGCATGCCGGGGGAACCGCCGAGGCGTCGCCTCCGACTCCGGCCCAACAGGCGATCGCCGAGGCCGCGGCCATCCGGCTCGGCCTCGATATCGCCGGCGTGGACCTCCTCGAATCCGCCAGTGGACCGTTATTGATCGAGGTCAACGGTTCGCCCGGACTCGCCGGCATCTCCGAGGCGACAGGGCTCAATCTGGCGTCCGAGATCGTGCGCATGGTCGTGGCGAGGGCTTCGCGCGGCTGGACGAGCGCAGCTTGAAGACGCCCGCTTCCCCGCTGCCCCGCGTCTGGTGGATCTATTGGGGCGGCAACTTCATCAGCCAGATCGGCACCTGGATGCAATCGACAGCCCAGGCCTGGCTTGTCCTCGACTTGACCGGCTCGCCGACGATGCTGGGCGTTCTTCTCGCGTTTCAACATCTCCCAGCCGTCCTGCTGGCCCTCCCGGCCGCCGGCCTCGCCGACCGCTATGGCCGCCGCAACACCCTTTTGTGCGCGCAGATTGCGATGGCGGCGCTGGCTGTCGTCGTCGCCGCGCTCATCGCGCGCGGAACCCTCTCTTTCCCTCTGCTGCTCGGCGCGGCTTTTCTGTCGGGCGTCGCAAATGCCGTCTCGCAGCCGGCGCGGATCGCACTGGCCGCCACCCTTGCCGGTCCCGGCGGATACAGCCGGACCGCCGGCCTCGCCACGCTTTCATTCAATCTGGCCCGCATCGTTGGCCCCTGCCTTGGCGGGCTGGCCATGGCGGGAGTGGGCGTCGCTGCGGCTTTCGCGGCCAACGCCGCCTCTTTCCTCCCGCTGCTCGTGGTGCTGGCATGGCGCCTGACCGATGTCGCGGCGGCGAACCGGCCCCACGCCCGCGCCGCAATCCGCGACGCCGCCGGGTTTTTGTGGCGGAACGACCAAACGCGGATGCCGCTGCTCGCCGTTGCTGCGGCCGGAGTCCTTGCGATCAACGTACAGGCTCTCGTGCCGGCCTACGCCCGCTTCGCCCTTGGGCTCGATGCGGCGGGACTTGGCTGGCTGATGGGGGCGATCGGGGCCGGCGCCTGTCTCGGCGGATTTTTGCAGTGGCGCTCGCCCGCCGGCTCGTCCGCGCGGACGTTCGCCGCCGCGGCGGGACTCGGGCTTTGCCTGCTTGGCCTCGCGGCGCCGCCGCATATGGCGTCCAGTTTGGCGCTGCTGGCAGCCTTTGGTCTCTGCTCCGCGACCGCGCTGTCTTCGACCGCCGCCGCGGTGCAGACGGCCGTTCCTGATCACCTACGGACGGCGGCGTCTGCGCTGCAGATATTGATCGTATTGGGCTCCAATCCCATCGGCGGCCTTCTGACCGGCTGGGCTGTCGATCGGCTGGGTCCGGCCGAGGGCGCCGGCTCCCTCGGCGCCGCGACGCTGTTCGCCATAGCCCTGCTGTGGCTGCTCCGCAGTTGCCCGTGGCCTCGCGCGATGCCGCAAATGTTGGATGTCACGAAGAAAGTTTGAACGCTGCCGCAGTCTCAATCAGGACGTCGC
The DNA here is from genome assembly GCA_052146775.1 of Methylocella sp. GTDB lineage: Bacteria > Pseudomonadota > Alphaproteobacteria > Rhizobiales > Beijerinckiaceae > Methylocapsa. The sequence continues at coordinate 4,052 of JBKQMI010000220.1, forward strand.
TTGAAAAGCAATGTTCAATTTCGAATCAACGCTATATAGGAAATCCCCGCAGGGACCCGATTTGGCGCTATTTTACAGCTGCGGTACGCCCAAGGGACGCCAATGCAGTCGAATCGAAAGCTGTTTTCTTTGCAACGAGAAGCTCATAATTTGGATGATCTCAAGAGCGAACTCCTAACCATGCCTTCGAGGCTGGGCCAGTCGCTACGGATTATCTGGCGGCGGACGGAGGAGATTGCAGCGACTGTTTCGCTCGTGCGCGCGGGGTTTTTCTTCGTGCGGGCGTTGCGCGATCCGCGTTCGGCCGGGGCGTGGCTCATGTTCCTCAGCGCCTTCGAGCGCATGAGGGGGTTGGCGCCGGCCCCTCTTCAGACCTTCTCGAAACCACTCGGCAACTACGCTGTCTACCGCCTCTCTATCTCCGAGCGCGTTGCGATGTTGCGCTCCCATTACAGCCTTATCGCCATGACTCTGCCGGCGGCCGCGCTATCGACCATTTGGTCTGACTCAAGCGTCGAACTCGGACATCTGCAGGGAAAGCGCGGACAGAGGTATCGCCTCACGCTCGATCCCGCACGATACTGCTACAAGGAGGGAGAGCTCAGTTTCTCGCTTACCGACGAGGCGGACGGTCTGGAGCTTGCCCGGCTTACGTTCCTGATCATAACTCTTGGCGGCAGCGGAGAGCGCGCTCTGCTGATTGGGGGGTTGCAAGGCCCGACATCACGCTCCGGCGCCGGCGCGAAAACTCGCATCGTCGCGGCGACGCGGGCGTTATCAGGGCTCAGGCCGAAAATGGCCGTATTCGCCGCGGCGTCGGCTTTTGCGCTCGCGACAGGTTCAGAGAGTCTGCGCGCCGTATCCAACCGGACTCACACGATCAACGCCGATGCGAGATATCAACGCCGAAAGATGCATGCCGACTATGACGCCTTCTGGATCGAGCGAGGCGGCGCGTCTGACGAGCTCGGCTTCAAGATCCCCCTGAATGCCGGGCCGAGGTCGCAAAGTCCGCGTCGGAACGAGCAGCGCGCTCAGGTGGCGACGCTGGTATATCGCCTGTTCGACATTGAGGCTCCGAACGACGAGCCTTGGGCGCAAGAAGCTTGACAGCCACCGCCGACGACGACGCTGCGATCAGGCCGAGGGAGCGTCTGCGCGACGCGCTTGCGAACGAGGGGCTGATCTCGCCGCCGCAATGCCAGAACGGGTTTCGGCGCGGCAAAATGGACCGCCGGCACGAGAAGGGCCGCGGCCGAGCGCATTGGGCCGGCGCGGTTTCGCTGCCGAGCCGCCGCGTTTTCGACAAGGCGTGGCTCGACTATGCCAAGCGCGCGCAGGCGCGCCTCAAAGAGTCGTGATCGGAAACCGGCATGCCTCGGCTGC
>JBKQMI010000221.1:0-9909 GCA_052146775.1 Methylocella sp.
GCGTTGGGCGTGGGCCAGGGAAAAGCTGACCGTCGGCTTCGCCAACGGCTGTTTCGATCTTTTGCATCCGGGTCACGTCTCTCTCATCAGGCAGGCCGCCGCCACCTGCGACAGGCTCATCATGGCGCTGAATTCGGATGCGTCCGTGCGCCGTCTCAAAGGGTCTAGCCGCCCGATCCAGAATGAAGAATCGCGCGCCGCCGTGATGGGAGCGATCAAGGGCGTATCGGCTGTGGTGATTTTTGATGAAGATACGCCGCTCGAACTGATCCAGGCCCTGCAGCCGGACATTTTGATCAAGGGCGCAGATTACTCGGAAGACAAGGTCGTCGGCGCCGAGATCGTCCGGGCGCGAGGCGGCCGGGTTGTGCTGGCGGAGCTTTCGGCCGGACAATCGACGTCGAAACTCGTCGCAAAAGCCGAAACGGCGCAATGAGTGAGGATTAGAGCATTTTCAAGCGAAGTGGATGCCGCTTCGTGTGAAGAAAATTCGATAAAACAAAAAGTTAGAGCTGTTTTTCGATTTCATGGGATCGAAAAACAGCTCTAAACTTACGCGTCCTCCCCGATGGCGGCGAGCGCGCGATCGACGAGCGCCGCCGCTGGCTGGGATGCGTCGAGGCGCAGCCAGGCCATCGGCCCGACAGGCTCGCGCTCTTGCGCCGCCGCGATGACGGGCCCGGCGTCGGACGCGTCGTTTCGCCGTTTCGCAACCCGCTCCAGCCGGACTTCCATCGGCGCGTCGAGCCAAAGCCCCGTGAAATGCGCGCCGGCGTGCGCAGCAACATCCACGGCCGCGCGCTCCTCGGGCTTGCGATGGGCGGCATCGACTACCACGCTTTGGCCCGCTCCCAGCGCGCGCGCGGCGAGATCGCGCAGGCGCTCGTATGTCGCCGCCGATACGTCCGGTCGGTAGGCGCGCTCCGGCAGAAGCTGAAGCTCGGCAAGATGAAAGAGCCGCTTTCGTTCGACATCGCTGCGCAGGTGGAGGGCGCCGGGCGCGCGGCCGACCGCGGGCGCGAGCGCGCGGGCAAGCGAGGTTTTCCCGGTTCCGGAAAGCCCCCCGATCGCGACGAGATGGAGTCGGCTCGGCTCGAAAAAAGCGCAGGCGTCGTCGAAATGGCGGCGCGCCGCCGCGATCGTCGCGGGCGTTCTTGACGCCTCGAGATTTGCGACATTGGCGCGGATCGCGGCGCGCAGGCTGAGAAATAGCGGCAGCGCCGCAAGGCCTTCGAGTTGCGCCTCAAATGAGTCGGAGGCGGAAAGATACCGATTCATCAAGCCATTGCCCTCGCTTTTGAGGCCTTGCGTCCAAAGGTCCATCAGAAGAAACGCGAGATCATAGAGAATGTCGCAAATCGCGAAGGCTTCATCGAATTCGAGCGCGTCGAACAGCGTCGGCGTCGGCCCGATCATGACGATATTGCGCAAATGAAGGTCGCCATGGCAGCGACGCACGAAGCCTTCGGCCTCGCGCCGCGACAGAAGAGGGCGCACGGCGTGGAAGACGCGCAGCATTGCGCTTTTGAGCTTTGCCGTGGCGGCGGCCGGAAAGACCTCTGGCGCAGCCTCGATCGCCGTCGTCGTCTCCTCGATCCGCGCCGCAAGCGCGGCCGTGGCGCTCCTGTCGCGCAGGATCGGAGCCTGTCGATGCGAGGCGGCGACGACTTCGGCGAGCTCCGCCGCGATCGCCGAATCGAGCTCGCCCCGCGCCGCGAGCCGATCTAGCGTGCGCTCTTCGTCAAAGCGGCGCAAATGCACGGCCCACTCAATGATTTCTTCGCCTGCACCGATGATTAGTGCATTATTTTTGCGTGAAATGGGAACGAGGCCAAGATAAAGATCCGGCGCGTTCGCCTTGTTGACGTCGAGCTCGTTCTCGCAAGCAAGACGGCGCTTTTCCAAAGTCGAGAAATCCATGAAGGGAAAATGGACGGCCCGCTTGACCTTGTAGACATTGGCGCCGGCGAGGAAGACCGAAGCGCCATGCGTATCAATGCGCTTCACTGGTTCATTGAGCCGATGCGTCGCCGGGTCGCTGAGGAATGCGAAAACTTCGGACTGGTCAGCAGCTTGATTTTGGCCGGCGCTGCTCATCGCGGGACTGCTTTCGTCCGGGCGACCTTATTCTCGTCGCGCGCTTTCGGCTTGCCGCCGAGCGCCGGCCTTGTTACTCGGAAGGCGAGTTTCTCGCGGTTGACGCTATCGGCCATTCCAAAAACTCCACCAAAAATTCCGCCAAAATTTCTGAGAGATTGAAGATCAGCCATGGCTCTCCCGCGCCGTTCTCTCGACTCACTCGAAACAAATGTCCACGGCGCCAAGTTTCTCATCGTCGAAGCGCGCTTTTACGACGTTATCGGCGCTATGCTGCTCGAAGGCGCCGCCGCGGCGCTCGCCAAGGCCGGCGCGTCGCATCATCTCCTCACCGTCCCGGGCGCGCTCGAAATCCCGATCGCCATGGAGATCGCACTCGATTGCGCCCAAAAAGCAGGCGAGCCTTACGCCGGCGCCATCGCGCTCGGCTGCGTCATCAGGGGCGAGACCTATCATTTTGAGATCGTCTCGAATGAGAGCGCGCGGGCGTTGACGCAGCTTGGCGTATCGCGCCGCCTCGCCTTGGGCAATGGTGTCCTGACCGTCGAAACGGAGGCCCAGGCTTTGGCGCGGGCCGATCGCGATAAAGGCGACAAGGGCGGCGACGCGGCCCGCGCCGCGCTTGCGCTCTATTTGCTCAAACAAGAAATTGGAGCGCTCCGATGATGAAAGCCGAAGGGCGTTCCGCCGCCCGTCTCGCGGCGGTGCAAGCGCTCTATCAGATGGAGGTCTCGGAGAAAGGGCTGAACGAAACCTGCGCGGAGTTCGAAGCCTTCTGGATCGGTAATGAAATCGAGGGCGAACGCTATAAATCGGCCGAAATCGCGTTTTTTCGCGATATTCTGACGGGCGTTCTCGCCGATCAGGGGCCGATCGACCGCTCGATTGATCAGACGCTGGTCGAGGGCTGGCCTCTGGCGCGCGTCGATGCGGTTTTGCGCGCCATATTGCGGGCCGGGGCCTACGAGTTGAAGAAGCGCGCCGACATCCCGGCGCGCGTGTCGATCAAGGAATATGTCGACGTCGCGGGCGCTTTCTTCGATCGCGAAGAGTCCGGCATGGTCAATGCGGTTCTGGATGGCCTCGCCCGGCGCTATCGCGCCAGCGAGTTCGAGCCGCGCAACTGACGGCGCGAATTGGCGCCGCTAAGCAGAATCGCGTGAAGCATCGGGCGCCGTTCTCAGAAGACGCTTTGATCGCAACCTTCTTCGCTCCCCTGGCGGGCGAAGGCGGGTTGGGGCTTCGTGACGACGCGGCCCTTTTGCAGCCGCCGCCGGGGCGCGAACTCGTGCTCACCAAGGATCTTCTCGTCGCGGGGGTCCATTTTTTCGACGATGATCCGCCCGCGGCGATCGCCCGCAAGGCTCTGCGCGTCAATCTGTCCGACCTCGCGGCGAAGGCGGCTGAGCCCGTGGGGTTTCTCCTCGGCCTCGCCCTGCCGGCGGACTGGACGGCGCAATGGCTCGAATCCTTCGCCGCCGGTCTTGGCGAGGATGCGGCGGATTACCGCTGCCCGCTGCTCGGCGGCGACACGGTGAAGACCCCCGGACCCTTGACGATTTCCGTGACGGCGATCGGCGCCGTCGATGTGCATAAAATGGTCCGCCGCGATGGCGTCAAAGCCGGCGACCAGATCTACGTCAGCGGGACCGTCGGAGACGCGGCGCTCGGCCTGAAACTGCGGCGTGGCGCGAGCGGCGATCAGGACTGGATCGGCGTCTTGAGCGAGGCGGATGCGGCCTTTCTGCTCGATCGCTATCTCCTGCCGCAACCGCGCCTCACCCTGCGCGGCGCGCTCGCAGACTACGCAGATGCGGCCATGGACGTTTCCGATGGTCTTGCCGGCGATCTCGGCAAGATGCTGCGCCTCGCCGGGATGACGGCGAAAATCGAACTCGGCCGCATTCCCCTCTCCGGCGCCGCGCAGCGGGCCTTGCAAACGGCCCCCAGACTGATCGAGGCGATCTGCGCAGGCGGAGACGACTACGAGATTCTTTGCGCCGCTCCCCCCGCAAAGGCGGCTTCATTTGAGGCCGCGGCCACGGCGGCCGGAATCAGGATCAGCCGTCTCGCGGGCGCAGCCCCAGGGAACGCAGCGCCCGCGTTCATCGACGCCGATGGCGAGGCGATCCATCTGGCCAGAACGTCGTTCCAGCATTTTTGAGCAAGATCAATGATCACGCTTCAATCCAGACCCAAACGCCGGCTGATGGTCGGCGAACGAATGATGCGGGATGCTGATCGGCGCGATTGCGCAATTTGAACCTTTCTGCAAATGTCGCCAACCCGGCGCGAGCAACGTCTCTTCAAAGCCGCAACAAAACTTCAAGGTGGAAACGATGATCGCCATTGTGATCCTGGCGGGGCTCTTATCGATTGTGTACGGCGTCAGGACGTCGTCGGAACTCCTCGCCGCCAGTCCCGGCTCGGCGCGAATGCAGGAGATCGCCGGTGCGATCGCGGAAGGCGCGCAGGCCTATCTCAAGCGCCAATATCTGACCATCGCCCTCGTCGGCGCGGTTATCTTCCTCGCCTTCTGGTATTTTCTGGGGCCGTCGATCGCCTTCGGCTTTCTCCTTGGCGCTGTCCTCTCGGGCGCCGCCGGATTCGTCGGCATGAACGTCTCCGTGCGTGCAAATGTGCGGACGGCGCAGGCTGCGTCGCAATCGCTCGCCGCCGGGCTCGACATTTCGTTCAAGGCCGGCGCCGTCACAGGAATGCTGGTCGCCGGCCTCGCGCTGCTTGGCGTCGCAGGCTATTTCTATGTGCTGACGGGACCGCTCGGCTATGAGCCGAATGGACGCCAGACGGTCGACGCCCTCGTCGCGCTCGGCTTCGGCGCCTCCCTGATCTCGATCTTCGCGCGTCTTGGCGGCGGCATCTTCACCAAGGGGGCGGATGTCGGCGCCGATCTCGTCGGCAAGGTCGAAGCCGGAATTCCCGAGGACGATCCGCGCAATCCGGCGACCATCGCCGATAATGTCGGCGACAACGTCGGCGATTGCGCCGGGATGGCGGCGGATTTGTTTGAGACCTACGCCGTCACCGTCGTCGCCACCATGGTCCTCGCCGCCATCTTTTTCGTCGGCCAGCCCGTTTTATACAGCGCCATGCTGTACCCGCTGGCGATCTGCGCGACCTGCATCGTCACCTCCATCGCCGGAACCTATTTCGTTAAGCTCGGCCCCGACCAGTCGATCATGGGGGCGCTTTACAAGGGCCTCATCGCAGCCGGGCTGCTGTCGATCGTCGGCCTCGCGCTGGCCACCACCGCGACGGTTGGCTGGGGCGAGATCGGAACGGCTGGCGGCGCGCCGATTTCGGGCGCGCATCTGTTCGCCTGCGGCGTCATCGGGCTGATCGTCACCGGCTTCATCGTCGTCATAACGGAATATTACACCGGCACCGGCAAGCGTCCGGTGGTTTCGATCGCGCAGGCCTCCGTGACTGGACACGGAACCAATGTCATTCAGGGTCTCGCCGTCTCGCTGGAGTCGACGGCGGCGCCGGCCCTCGTCATCATCGCCGGCATTCTCGCGACGAGCCAGCTCGCCGGGCTTTTCGGCATCGCGATCGCGGTGACGACGATGCTTGGCATCGCCGGCATGATCGTCGCGCTCGACGCCTTCGGACCGGTGACCGACAATGCCGGAGGCATAGCGGAAATGGCGGCTCTGCCGAAGGAAGTCCGTCAGGTGACGGATGCGCTCGACGCAGTCGGCAATACGACCAAGGCCGTGACCAAGGGCTACGCGATCGGTTCGGCGGGCCTTGGCGCCTTGGTGCTGTTCAACGCCTACAGCCATGATCTGACCTATTTCGCCGCCAATCCGGACCAGTTCCCCTATTTCCGGGACATTGGCGCCGTCTCCTTCGACATCTCCAATCCCTACGTCGTCGCCGGCCTGCTGTTTGGCGGGATGATTCCCTATCTCTTCGGCGGCATCGCCATGACCGCGGTCGGGCGCGCGGCCGGCTCCGTCGTCGAGGAGGTGCGCCGCCAGTTCAAGGAGAAGCCGGGCATCATGGCCGGGACGGAAAGGCCGGACTACGGCCGCGCGGTCGACATGCTAACCAAAGCCGCGATCAGGGAAATGATCGTTCCTTCGCTGCTGCCTGTGCTGGCGCCGATCGTCGTTTATTACGGCGTGCTGCTTATCTCCGGCTCGAAAGCGTCGGCCTTCGCGGCGCTCGGCGCCTCCCTGCTGGGCGTCATCGTCAACGGACTTTTCGTCGCCATCTCAATGACGTCCGGCGGCGGCGCCTGGGACAACGCCAAGAAGAGCTTTGAGGATGGCTTCACCGATAAGGACGGCGTCAAGCACTTCAAGGGCGGCGAAGCGCACAAGGCGTCAGTAACCGGCGACACCGTCGGCGACCCTTACAAGGATACGGCGGGTCCGGCGGTCAATCCGGCGATCAAGATCACCAACATCGTTGCGCTTTTGCTGCTCGCCGCGCTGGCGCATTGAGGGGATAGCATCGTCGCCGCACCGCGGCGACGATGGCTTGGCGGCGCCCGATCAGCTGAACTAGAACTTCAGAAGGTTGATGAACATTCCCTTGAGGAAGGTCGATTCGGCGCCGGCGGTCGGCGTCGTGCGGGAGACGAAATCGAACACCTTGCCGTCCTGCATGCCGTAGTTCGCGACGCGCTCGACTTTCTTGTTCTTGTCGAAATAGACGGCGAAAACGCGCTGGTCGACTAGCTTCGGCTGCAGGAACGCGATATCGCGGTCGGTGACTTGGGTCACGTAATACCAAGCGTCGCCGCCGACCGTCGATGTCGTCGTCGGCGTCCCGAGCAGCGTTAGGATCTGCTCCGCCGAGGAGCCGACCTTCACCTGATCGAGCGAGCGCGGATCGCTCTGATAGCCGTGAACGACCTGACCGTCATATCCGAGGCATCCGCCGAGAGCGAGCGGAAGCCCGCCAGCAAGTCCGAGCGACAACGCCGCCTTCAATGCGAAATTTGTGCGGACTGATCCAAAGCCTGACGCTGAAGCCGTCTTGCTGCGCGCACGGGCCGCGATGCCGAACAACATGCCTGAAGTCTCCGCCTTAAAGGTATCAACGCGATCGAAAAGCCGGCCATCAGTTGCATTTGCGGCGAGGCTGAGCGATGCCTAACTTCCGGCCATGTCAAAAGCAAGGTAGCCCGGCGTGAACCGAAGCGCATTCGCCCGAGCCAGTTAGGCCCTATAAGGTTAAGTGGACGTGAATTTCAAAGCTCAATTTCAACTGGGCGAAATTTAACTAGTCAAAGTTGGAAAATTATAAAATGCTTTCCTGGCTCTTCCGCGGCTCCGCCAATCGCCGATTGGTCGACCGCCTGCATGGCGAAATCGTGGCGGCCGCGCGGGACCCCGCCCTTTATGCGGATTACGCGATTGCAGACACGTTTGAGGGGCGTTTCGAGGCGATGACGCTGCATGCGACCCTCGTTCTTCGTCAGCTCAACGCCATGGCTCCGCCGGCGCCGGAATTGGCTCAGGATCTCGCGAATGCAATATTTTCCCATTTCGACGCGACCCTGCGCGAAATGGGCGTCGGCGACGCCGCCGTTCCGAAACGAATGAAAACCCTCGCCGAGGCTTTCCTTGGCCGCGGCGTCGCCTATGATCAGGCCCTGCGCACCGGGGGAACGGCGCTCGCCGCGGTGCTGGCGCGCAACGTCTATGCGGACCGCGACGACGGAGCCCGCCTTGCGCGCTTCGTCGAAACGGCGCGCTCGGCCCTGGCAGAGGCTCCTTTCGATGCTTTCGCCGATGGTCCGGTCCCATTTCCAAAGCCCGCGTCGGTCGCCTGACGCCGGGCGCAAGGAGGCTTTCGCGATGATATCGAAGAGCGACCCGAGGTCCGACAAAGCGCGGCGGGCCGCCGCCGGCGACCTTTCGCTAGAAAGCGGGGCGAACGCCCTGTCGCGCATCGTCGAGATCGATGAGGTTCCCGAAGGGGGACTCCAGGTCGCCATACGCGCCGATGCCGCCGAACGCGCGGCCATCGCAGAAAACGCCGGTCTGATAGCGGTCGAATCGCTCGAGGCGGATCTTGATGTCGCCAAACTGGGCGAGGGGAAATTCCAGGTCGCCGGTCCGTTGAGGGCGCGGATCGTGCAGACCTGCGTCGTCAGCCTCGAACCTTTCGAAAGCGAAATTCACGCCGAGGTCGCCGCGGATTTTGCAGGTCAAGCAAAGAAGAGCCTCCTGCGGCGGGGCAAGGCCGCGCGGGAGGCGATGCGCGACACGGAGTCCCGCGATGACCTGTCGCAATCCTTCGCGGCGCAGCTTGATGCGCCGGACCCGATCGTTGACGGGCGCATCGATCTTGGCGCTCTTGCGGTGGAATTTTTTATTCTCAACCTCGACCCTTATCCGCGCAAGCCCGGCGTTCGCTTTGAGGGCGCCGAATTTTCCAGCAGCCCAGATGCGGCGGCCTCGCCCTTCGCGATTCTGAAAAATCTCAAAGACGATGATTGAACGCGCAAACCGCCGCCGGCCCACAAAAAGGCCCCGACAGTCCGGCGCGGAGCCGCAGCCGGGCAGGCAGGCCGGGCGGCGGGCGATTGGCGGATGAGAAGCGCCACCGAAACGGCGGAATTTCCGTCAAAAAACCACCCATGTTCGGGTCGCCACTACCGCGTCGGAACTTTATCCTATATTTGAACCTCGGCTGGCGCCCATTCGAACCAATGACCTGCACGGCCAGAACCTCAGAAATCCGCTTCGCCGGGCGCTGGTTCGTCCTCTAACAGCCTCCAATTATGGTGATGTTTCAGCCTCTTGTCATATGATCCTCTAGCCTGCCGCGAAGCTGGCGCGGCGGCGCGCTTGAACCGAGTTGCGAACCTGATGCTAAAGCCAGTGCGAATAGCGCTCGACGCCATGGGCGGCGATTTTGGGCCGGAAGTGCTGCTTCCGGGAGCGGCCCGCGCGCTCGAGCGGGGCGAAAGCATCGCATTCTCCTTGTTCGGCGACGAAAAGCGCATTCGCCCCTATCTCGAGGCGAACCCAACGCTCGCCGCCGCCTCAACCTTGCACCACACGGATGTCGCGGTCCGGATGGACGACAAGCCGAGCCAGGCGCTGCGGGCCGGTCGCCGTAATTCCTCGATGTGGCTGGCGATCGAGGCGGTCAAGAAAAATCAGGCTGACATCGCGGTTTCGGCCGGCAATACGGGCGCGCTGATGGCCATGGCCAAAACCTGCCTCCACACTATGCCGCATGTCGAAAGACCGGCGCTCGCGGCGATCTGGCCGACGGTGCGGGGCAGGACCATCGTCCTTGACGTCGGCGCGTCGATCGGCGCCGACGCGCGCCATCTCGTCAATCTCGCCATCATGGGCTCCGCGATGGCGCGAATCATTTTCGCCGTCGACCGTCCGACCGTCGGTCTTTTGAATATCGGCTCGGAGGAAATGAAGGGGATCGAGGAAGTCAAGAAAGCCTCGCGCCTCCTGCGCGAGGCGGCCCTGCCGAACCTTCAATATATGGGATTTGTGGAAGGGGGCGATATTGGCAAAGGGACGGTCGATGTCGTCGTCACCGAGGGCTTTACCGGCAATATCGCGCTTAAAACGGCCGAGGGCACCGCCAATCATGCTAAACTGGCTGGCTGAGCAGGTCGCTGAAGAAAGTACGGCGTGTCATTCCGAGCCCGCCTTTCTTGTTGGCAAGCGATTCCTCAGGATGACACGGGAGTTTCCGCTCTTGCTCGCAAACCATGGATGGATGCTTCGGATTGACAGGTGGGGTCGCATCCGGCAAGAGCACCGTGGCGCGCTTCCTGGAAGCGCTGGGCGCAAAAGTGAT
>JBKQMI010000222.1:0-14111 GCA_052146775.1 Methylocella sp.
TGGTCTTCATCAATGATGAAGCCCTCCGCGCGGCGCTTGCCGGCGTCGATTTCGCCGAGGTCTGCATCACCTCGGACATCGCCATCGAGCCCGGCGAGGGGCCGGCGGATGCGTTCCGGCTCGATGACGTCCCGGGCGTCGCCGTCGTCCCGCGCCGCGCCGAGGGGAAGAAATGCGCGCGGTCCTGGCGCATCTCGCCGCTCGTCGGCGCCGATCCCGAATATCCCGACGTCACGCCGCGCGACGCCGAGGCCCTGCGCGAACTGAAAAGCGCCGGCCTATGGCCCTGAGCCGCACGCTGTCCCCTCGCACGATCGGCGCCGCCGTCGCGCTTCTGACGCTGGCCGTGGATCAGGCGAACAAGCTCTGGCTGATCTTCGTCTTCGGCATCGCATCACGCCAGCCGGTGGAGCTGACGCCGTTCTTCGATGTGGTCTTCGCGAAAAACCCCGGCATCTCCTATTCGCTGTTCAGCGCGCGGACCGGGATTCAGCGCTATGTCCTGCTCGCGGTCACGCTCGTCGCGACGGCGTTTCTCGCCGTCTGGCTCTGGCGCGCAAGGAGCCGGCTCGTCGCCCTTGCGCTCGGCCTCATTGTCGGCGGCGCGCTCGGCAACGCCGCGGACCGGATCGCCTATGGCTTCGTCGCGGATTTCTATCATCTCCACGTCAAAAGCTTCTCCTGGTACATCTTCAACCTCGCTGACGCCGCCATCGTCGTCGGCGTTGGGCTTCTCATCGTCGATTCGCTGTTCTCCAGCGAAAAGCCCGCGCGGAGAAAGGTTTCCACGCGATAAAGACATTTTAACCAATCCTGCCCCTAAATTGCCCCGATGGCGCGCGATGGTCGGCAGCTCAAGGGCGGCGCGCGAGGCGCGACTTGTTCAGGCGGGCGCCGGGGAAAGGCGTTTGGGGATGAATGTCATGGTCTTCGACGATTTCAGCATGCGCTTGAGCGCCCCCGCGCTTGCTTTTTCCGCCATTTTCGCCGCAAGCGCCCTCATCGGCGCGACGCCGGCGCGGGCGCAGGCGCCGCAGGAAGACACCAATCCGCTGAATTCGGTGCTCGGCTTCGTCGGCATGCAGTTCGACAAGGACAAGGAAGACATCGATTACCGCGCCCGGGCGCCGCTGGTCGTTCCGCCGAAGCTCGATCTTCCGCCGCCGAAGCAGGCAGCGCGCGGCGCCGACTGGCCAAAGGATCCGAATATCGAGGAGCGCCGCCACGCCGCGGCCGAAGCGCAGCGCCCGGCCCCGCAGATCACGCCGAATACGCGCGTCGAAATGTCGGCCAACGAACTGCAAAGCACCCGCGGCGAGCTGCCGAAAGAGGGACCGCCGGACGACTGCCAGGCCAGCGCCGGGACGCCGATCTGCCTCTATACGCCCTGGCAAATTCTAAAAAGCATGACCGGCCTCGGCGGCGCCAAACCCGATACAGTCCAGGTGGGCGACGGGGAGCCCACGCGCACCTATCTGACTGAGCCGCCGCCCGGCTATCGCAAGCCGACCGCGACCGCGACCGCGACGATCGACGCGCCGAAGGATGGTCCCGACGCCGCCGACGCGCAGGCCTATGTCCGCTCGCAGCAGCATAAGACCTCCGTCGATCAATGACCGCCTGACGGGCTGAACGCGCGCCCGCCCGAAAGCGGGCGCATCATTTGTGCGGGCAAACGCAGGGCGCGACAGACATGACGAAAATTGCCGGCGATCGCTACGATTCGACGACGATAAGGCTGCACTGGGCGACCGCCGCCCTCGTCGTCGTGCTCTGGATCAGCGGTCAGCTCGCCGATCTCGCGCCGAAGGGTCCGCTCAGAACCGACGCCTGGTCGAGCCATTTCGTGCTCGGCTTCGCGCTCGCCGCCGTGCTGATCTGGCGGCTCGTCTGGCGCTTCGGCGGCGGCCGCCGCCTTCCCGCCGCTGGCTCCGGCCTCCTCCATTTTCTCGCCCAAGCGGCCCATTACGGCCTCTACCTTCTCCTCATCGCGACGGTGGCGCTCGGCCTCGTCAACGCCTTCGTGCGGGGCGTCAGCCTGTTCGACCTCGCGAGCCTGCCGCAAATCGGCGATCGCGAGCTGAGAAAGCCGATCACGCAATGGCATGAGCTCGCCGCGAACCTGCTGCTCGGCCTCGCGATGCTCCACGCCGCGGCGGCGCTGGCGCATCATTACATTCTGAAGGACGCGGTCCTGCTGCGCATGGCGCCTGATCGCGACGGGATTCCTAAGACGGGTCTGACCGACGCCTGAGGCGCGTCCATCGTCGGGGCCAGACCAGAAAAGAAGGTTGGCGCCATAGCGAGAAGTCTGGCGCCACGAGAAGACGCGAGACGAGGATGCTTCCAGCATCTATTATTCCGGGCGGAGCTTTCCGCCCGCGCTTTCCGGCGCGGACCGACGGCGCCTCAAAAGGCGTCAAAACAAAAAAATACAGGGCGGGAACGAGAGGCATGGCGAACAGGACCGGCGCGCATTATGATTCGACAACCATCGGCCTGCATTGGGTCACAGCCGGCATGGCGGTTGTCCTTTGGGGCGGCGCCGAGGTCGCTGACTTCATTCCCAAGGGCGTCTGGCGCACCAATGGCTGGACGCTGCATGTCGCGCTCGGCTTCGCGCTCGTCACGGTGCTGGTCTGGCGGCTCGTCTGGCGCTTCACCGGCCGCCGGCGCCTGCCCGCCGCCGATTCCAACAGGACGGTGCATCTTGCCGCCGAAGCCTCGCATTACGCGCTCTACGCCTTGCTGTTCGCGACCGTCGGGCTCGGCGTCATTGACGCTTTCGGGCGCGGCTTCAGCCTGACCGACGTTACGTGCATGCCCGCATTCGGCGATAAGGACACGCACTCCACTCTCGCCCTATGGCACGGCGTCGTGGCCGATCTGCTGATCGCAGTCGCGTTCTGGCACGCCGCGGCGGCGCTGGCGCATCATTACCTTTTGAAGGACGGGGTGCTGATGCGCATGGCGCCGGAACGCCATCCCGTCCCGGAGGAGCGGCTCGAGGCGACCGACCCCTTGAGGGAGCGGAAGCGATCCGGTTCTTGAGGCGTTGCGCCGCGACACGTAAAACTCATCGCCCTGCGCTAATCTCAGCTTTGCCCGCTCTAAATTATTGGAATCGATCGCGTTCATGATTTTGCATTGATTCAATGCAAAATCGTCGTGATCTCGTCCCGCTCCATTTGCTTCGCAAAGGTTCAAATCCCGTGGCCCGTCTTCATTTGGAAGCTCACCTCGTCAGCCGCATCGGCTGGCTGCGCGCGGCTGTTCTTGGCGCCAATGACGGGATCATCTCGACGGCGAGCCTGATCGTCGGCGTCGCCGCCGCCGCCACCTCGTCGAGCGAAGTTCTCGTCGCCGGCGTTGCCGGCCTCATCGCGGGCGCGATGTCGATGGCGGCCGGCGAATATGTCTCGGTCAGCTCGCAGGCCGACACGGAGGCCGCCGATCTGGCGCGCGAGCGCCAGGAGCTCGCCGACGATCCGAAGTTCGAAATCAACGAGCTGGCGCAGATCTATGTCGGCCGCGGCGTCGAGCCGACGCTCGCCCGGCAGGTCGCCATCCAGCTCATGGAGAAGGATGCGCTCGGCGCCCACGCGCGGGACGAACTCGGCATCTCGGAGGTCGTCGCCGCCCGGCCGATCCAGGCGGCGCTGACCTCCGCCGCGACCTTCGCCGCCGGCGCGGCGCTGCCTCTGCTCGCGGCGGTCCTGGCGCCGCCGCATCTCCTCGCGCCGATCGTTTTCGCGCTGTCGCTGTTTTTCCTCGCGCTTCTCGGCGCGCTCGGCGCGAAGGCGGGCGGAGCGAAAATCCTCATGCCGACGCTGCGCGTGGCCTTCTGGGGCGCTTTCGCCATGGCCGTGACGGCCGGCATCGGCGCGCTGATCGGCAAGGCGGTGTAGCTAGAGCGGGGTCGCCGCCGGCGCCCGTCGCAATTCGGCGAGCGACTGTCTTATGACGGCGGCCGCTCCCAGCAGCGCCAGCCCCGCCATCGCCGCCGCGACGACCGCGTCGGGCCAGAAGGACCCCGTTCCGAACACGCCGAGCGCGGCTGCGAGCACCCCGAGATTGCCGGCGACATCGTTCCGGGTGCAGATCCAGGCGGAGCGCATGTTGGCGTCGCCCGCCCTGTGCGCCCAAAGAATCCGGAAACAGAGGAGATTGGCGGCAAGGGCGAGGAAGCCGACCGCGCTCATCGTTGCGGCGTCGGGATGTCCCCCTGCGAAAATGCGCCAGATCGTTGCGGCGACGACATAGGATCCGAAAGCGCCCATCGCGGCGCCCTTGAGAAGGGCCGCGGCGGCGCGGGCGCGCAACGTCATTCCGACCACGGCGAGGCTGACGCCGCAATTTGCGGCGTCGCCCAGAAAATCCAACGCGTCCGCTTGCAGCGAGGTGGAGCCCGCCCACATCCCGGCGCCGACCTCGGTCAGGAACATGGCGAGATTGATCGCGAGAACGGCCCAAAGGGCGCGGCGCTCGCCGCGCTGGCCGGGTCTCGGCGGATCGACGCCGCAGTCGCCGCAACATGCGCTCATCGGGAGAAATCTAAATCCTTTTCGCAGCGAGCGGAAGCCGGCGGGGCTGCGACCTTGCTAAACGACGGCGCGCTTTCTAAGTTTGTCGTCAAGACAGCGAACGTCTTCCGCTGGCCGCGACGCGGCGCGAAGACGAGAAAGCGATTGGATCCCCTTATGTCTTCCGCCCGACCCGCAGCGTCCTCCCTCACCCCTTCCAGCGAATCGCCCACAACCCCCGGCGGCCCCGCGATCGTCGAGGCGAAGCTCGCGAACGGCCTCGACATCGTCGTCATCCCCGATCGCCGCGCGCCCGTCGTCACCCACATGGTCTGGTATCGCAACGGCTCGGCCGACGACCCATTGGGCAAATCCGGCATCGCCCATTTCCTCGAACATCTGATGTTCAAGGGCACAAAGAACAATCCGCAGGGGAAATTCTCCGAACTCGTCGCCGATTCCGGCGGCCAGGAGAACGCCTTCACCTCGAACGACTACACCGCCTATTTCCAGCGCGTCGCCGCGGGCGAGCTCGCCGTCTGCATGGAATATGAGGCGGACCGCATGAAAAACCTCGTCCTCTCCGACGAGATCGTCGCCCCCGAGCGCGAGGTCGTGATGGAGGAGCGCCGCATGCGCACCGATTCCGACCCCTCCGACCAGCTGAACGAGGCGGTGCAGGCCGCGCTCTTCACCCAGCACCCCTATGGCAAGCCGATCATCGGCTGGGGCCATGAGATCGAGGGCCTCGATCGCGAGGACGCGCTTCGCTACTACGACCGCTTCTATACGCCCGAAAACGCCATTCTCGTCGTCGCCGGCGATGTCGAGCCGACTGACGTCATCGCCCTCGCCGAAAAAATCTACGGCCCCATCCCCGCCCGCGGCGAAGCGCCGAAGCGCAGCCGCCCGAGGGAGCCGGAGCCGCGCGCGCACCGGCGCGTGACGCTGGCGGATGACAAGGTCGAGCAGCCCTCGCTCCAGTGCGTCTATCTCGCGCCGTCCTACAGCACGGCGGCGCCCGGCGTCGGCGAGGCGCTGGAGGTGCTCGCCCATCTCCTTGGTGGCGGCAACACCAGCCTCCTCTTCAAAAAGCTCGTGATGGAGCAGAAGATCGCGGTGGCGGCGGGCGCGCATTATCAGGGGACGGCGGTCGACGACACGCGCTTTTACGCATTCGCCGTGCCGGCTCCCGGCGTTCCGCTGGAGCGGCTTGAGGCCGCGATCGACGCCGTAATCGCGGAGGTCGCCGCCCATGGCGTCAATGAGGCCGATTTCCGCCGCGCCAAGACGCGCCTCGTCGCCGACGCGGTCTATGCGCAGGACAGCCAGGCCTCGCTCGCGCGCTGGTATGGCGCGGCGCTCGCGACCGGCCTTTCGATCGCGGATGTCGCCGCCTGGCCGGCGCGGATCGAGGCGGTGACGCTGGACGACGTGAAGAAGGCGGCGCTCTGGCTCGACAAGAAGCGCGGCGTCACCGGCTTCCTCAAGCCGGCGAACGAATCCGACGCCTCTGGCGCCGAAATCGCCGCCTGATCCCCTTTCCCTTTTGCGCGGCCTTTTCGCGCCCAGGAACAGCAAAGATGACCGCCCCCGCAACCGAAACGCCCCTCGCGCCCGATCTCGCGAAAACCAGATCCCGCGCCGCCGCCGTGCAGAAAGTCGTCTCAAGCGGCGGCGTCGAGGCCTGGCTCGTCGAGGATTACGCCGTGCCGCTCGTCGCCCTGCAGCTCGCCTTCAAGGGCGGCGCGTCGCAGGACCCCTCGGCCAAGCCCGGCGTCGCGAACCTCCTCGCCGGCCTGCTCGACGAGGGCGCTGGATCCCTCGACGCGGAGGCCTTCCACACGGCGCTCGACGAAGACGCGATTGAACTCTCCTTCTCGGCCGATCGCGACATGCTGACCGGCCGGCTGCAGACGCTCTCGCGCAACAGCGCGCGGGCCTTCGAGTTGCTGCGCCTCGCGGTCAATGAGGCGCGGCTCGACGCCGAGCCCTTCGAGCGCGTCCTCAGCCAGATCGCCGCGGGCCTCAAGCGCGAGGCCAATGATCCCGATACGGCAGCGAGCCGCAGCTTTCGTGCGACGGCCTACGAAGGACACCCCTACGGCCTGCCGGTGCGCGGCGATCTCGACGTGCTGCCGACGCTGACGCAGGGCGATCTCATCGATCTGCGCGCAAAAACCTTCGCCCGCGAAAATCTGAAAATCGCCGTCGTCGGCGCCATCGACGCTTTAAGCCTCGCGAGGCATCTCGACGATATCTTCGGCGCCCTGCCGCGGGCCGGCCATAACGCGCTCGTGGCGGACGCCGCCTTCCTCGGCGAAGGCCGGCGCGTCATCGTCGATATCGACGTGCCGCAATCGACCATCCGTTTCGGCCGCCAGGGCCTTTCCCGCGCGGATCCCGACATCATTCCCGCGACGGTGGTCAACCACGTGTTAGGGGGCGGCGTGTTCTCGGCCCGCCTCTTCCGCGAGGTGCGCGAGAAGCGGGGCCTCGCCTATTCGGTCTATTCGCAGCTTGTAACCTACGACCACGGCGCCATGTTTCTCGGGGGCACCTCAACCAAGAACGAGCGCGCCGCCGAATCCATGGGCGTCATCGAGGCCGAGATCAAAAGCCTCGCCGAGGCGGGGCCAAGCGAGGAAGAGCTTGAAAAGGCGAAGAAATATCTCATCGGCTCCTATGCGTTGCGCTTCGACACCTCGACCAAGATCGCCTCGCAATTGCTGCATTTGCAGACCGACGGCTATGGCGTCGAATATCTCGACGAGCGCAACCGCCTGTTCGCGGCTGTGACGATGGACGACGCCAAGCGCGCGGCCAAACGCCTCTTCGGCGACGCGAGCCTTCTGGTGACGGTCGCGGGCCGCCCCGAGGGGATGTGAGGGCGAAGGGGCCGGGCAAACTTGCTGGACGTGTGATGCCCCCCTCACCCTGAGGAGGGCGCGGAGCGCCCGTCTCGAAGGGCGAGGGCGGCGAAGGGCTGCGCCGCCCCACAGGCGGAGCGATCCTTAAAGGCGACGGCCGACCCCAGCGCGAAGGGCTTTTGAAGTCAATGACGGCGCAAAGCGCCGCCGCCGCTGGCGGCCGAAGGTGCGTGATTTAAAAAGCCCATCGCGCTCTCTTGCCGCCGCGCATTTAAGCTGAATTGTCGCCGGGCGCAGCAAGTGTCGGCCCATCGCTCAAAATCCCGCGACTACTCCGCCTTTTCGCTGTGCGAGAAACTCCTTTCCATCGGATGCAGGTCACAGCTAAATTTCCTAAATGCCGATTCCCGATTACCAATCTTTAATGCTTCCGGTTCTTTCCGCATCTTGCGCCGGAGAAACCCGCATAGGCGATGTCGTTGAAAGACTTGCCGAAAAACTTGGCCTCGCACCAGAAGAGCGAGCGGAGTTGCTGCCATCTGGCAAGCAGACGATTTTCGCAAATCGCGTACATTGGGCGAAGACCTACCTCGGCAAGGCGGGACTGATCGAAGGCACGCGGCGCGGCTATTTCAAAATCACGGCGCGCGGGCGGCAGGTAATCGATGCGAAACCGGCGCGAATCGACAACAGCTTCCTTGGCCAGTTCTCCGATTTCGAAAAATGGCGGAGATCGGCGCAAGAAGCGGAAGGCGATCAAAGTCCTGCGCCCATTGCCGCGAACCAGACCAAGACTCCCGACGAGATCATGCGAACGGCGCATCGCCAAATCGAGGCGTCTCTCTCACAAGAATTGCTCGAGCGCGTTCGTGCTGCGCCACCTGATTTTTTTGAGCGGCTCATCGTAAACCTGCTGTTGAGTATGGGCTATGGCGGCTCCGTGGCCGATGCGGGCAGGGCGCTCGGCCGCAGCGGCGACGATGGTGTAGATGGCGTGATCGATCAGGACGCGCTCGGATTGGATCGCGTCTATATTCAAGCTAAACGATATGCCTCGGGCAACAATATCGGCTCAGGTGCAATCAGGGATTTCTTTGGAAGCCTCGACCGCCACAAGGCCGCCAAGGGCCTCTTCGTGACGACCTCGACTTTTTCACCTTCCGCGACTGATACGGCTCAGTATCTCAGCAAGAGAATTGTTCTCATTGACGGCGAGCAGTTGGCCAGACTTATGATCCGCCACAACGTTGGATGTCGGGTAGAAGAAACCTTGCAGATCAAGAAAATCGACGAGGATTTTTTTGAGTAGGCGATTTTTGCAAATGTTATATTATGGCCGTCATTTCATTGGCCTTTCCATTTCATTTGAGGCGCTCGGCCGGCCGGTCGAAGCTCTCGCTCCAGAACCGCCGGTAGGCTTCCAACCATGCGCTCGCCTTGGCCAGCGCCTTCGCGTCGAGGCGGCAGATTTGATGCTTGCCGCGCCGCGTCCCCTCACCCTGAGGAGCGGGCAAAGCCGGCGTCTCGAAGGGCGAGGGGATAGCGCCGACTCTGGGACGCCCCCGTCCTTCGAGACGCTCCCTTCGGTCGTTCGGCGCGGATCGGAAGGCGTCGATAAAGTCTAGTTCAAGCTGGAATCGCCTAAAATCGGTGGATCGCACCTCGCCACGCCGCAATCCTGTCTTTTTCCAATTGCGCCCGCTTTTGCGGGGTGTTTCACGTGAAACACCCTTGCAAAAAGGCGCGCGCCGCGACGCCCTGGGGCGTTTCGCCAATCCCCCCAACGCGTCCAGGGGTGTTTCACGTGAAACTTTTTGACCGATTGCGGGCGAGTTCCTTACATCAGCCCGACGCCATCTTACAAAACGAGACTCAACCCCATGTCGATTCGCCGCCTCGATCCCGTTCTCGTCGACCGCATCGCGGCGGGCGAGGTCGTCGAGCGCCCGGCCTCGGCGCTAAAGGAATTGATCGAAAACGCCCTCGACGCCGGCGCCTCGCGCATCGACATCGCCATCGAATCGGGCGGGCGGCGCCTCATCCGCGTCTCTGACAATGGCGCCGGCATGTCGGCGGAGGACCTCGACCTCGCCGTCGAGCGCCACGCCACCTCGAAAATCCCCGACGGCGATCTCTCGGCCATCGCGAGCCTTGGCTTTCGCGGCGAGGCGCTGCCCTCGATCGGCTCCGTCGCGAGCCTCGAAATTTTTTCGCGCGCCATCGACGCGGCGCAGGGCGCGCGCATCCGCGTCGATCAGGGCCTCAAAGAACCCGTTGCGCCGGTCGCGCAGCCGCAGGGAACGCGTGTGGAAATCCGCGATCTTTTCGCCGCCACCCCGGCGCGGCTCAAATTTTTGAAAACCGACCGCGCCGAGGCCAGAGCCTGCGCCGACGTCGCCCAGCGCCTCGCCATGGCGCACCAGGGCGTCCGCTTCAGCTTTTCCGCCACGGAGGCCGCAAGCTTCGATCTTCCCGCCTGCGGCCCAGGCGAAGAGGGCCTTCTTTCAAGGCTTTCCGCCATTATGGGCAAGGAGTTCCGCCCCAACGCGCTCGGCGTCGACGCCGCGCGGGAGGGCTTCGGGCTCCTCGGCTTCGCCGGCCTGCCGACCTGGCATCGCGCCAGCGCCTCGGCGCAATATCTCTTCGTCAACGCGCGCCCCGTGCGCGACAAGCTCCTTCTTGGCGCGGTGCGGGCGGCTTACATGGATTTTCTTCCCTCGGGGCGCCATCCGGCGCTCGCGCTTTTCATCGCCTGCGATCCGCATGAGGTCGACGTCAACGTCCATCCGGCCAAGACGGAAGTGCGCTTTCGCGACGCTGGCCTCGTGCGCGGGCTCCTGATCGGCGCGCTGAAACAGACGCTTGCCGGCGCGCTGCATCGCGCGAGCCCGGCCAATGGCGCGGCCGCCCTCGATCTTCTCGCCCGCCGCAACTTTGCGCCCACGGGGCCGGCGAATTGGGACTGGCGGCGCTCGCCCGCCGCGCCTTCGAGCTATCCCGCGCCCGGCGATGAGGAGCCGCGGCCCGGTTTCCAATCAGGCTTTAAAGAGCCGGCGCAGGCGGCGTTCCAAGGGGCGCTCCGAGGGATGTTCCAAGACATGAGTCCGCAGGCGCGCACCGATGATAGCGAGCCCTCGCAGGGGGACAGCGAGGCTCCGCTCGGCGCGGCGCGGGCGCAGATCCACGAGACCTATATCGTGGCGCAGACGCGCGACGGCCTCGTCATCGTTGACCAGCACGCCGCGCATGAGCGCCTCGTCTATGAGCGCCTGAAAAGCGCCCGCGCGACGAGCGCGCCGGAGCGGCAGGCGCTGCTTGTGCCGGCGATCGTCGAGATGGGGCTGGACGAGGCCGCTCTCGTCGCGGAAGCCGCGCCGCTTCTCGCCGAATTCGGCCTCGTCATCGAGCCGTTCGGACCGGGCGCCGTCGCGGTCATGGAGATTCCGGCGCTGCTTGCTGGCGCGGATTCCATGCGCCTCGTGCGCGATCTCGCCGCGGCCCTCGCCGAGGACGAGCGCGCCAGCGCCTCGCTGGAGCGGCGGCGCGATCATGTGCTCGCCGCCATGGCCTGCCACCATTCCGTGCGCGCCGGGCGGCGCCTCAAGCCGGAGGAGATGAACGCGCTGCTGCGCGAGATGGAGCGAACGCCAGGCTCCGGCCAGTGCAATCACGGCCGCCCGACCTATGTGGAGCTTAAGCTCGCCGACGTCGAGAGGCTATTCGGGCGGCGCTGAGGGCTCAGTGCACCGCCTGCGGCGCGGCCGCCTCGGCGAGATAGTTGAGCTTCAGTAGGGGCCGCATCATTTCGGCGGAGAAATCGCAAGCATAGGAGCCCTCGACATAGGCGCCGAGTTCGTAAGGATCGAAGCCGACCTCGGCCCGCGTCGCAAAAAAGCTCCAACGCGACAGATCGGCGACGCTTTTTTCGATAGCCTTTTTCTGGTCGGCGGCGCTGACGACGCCATACGGATTGTCCGGCATTTTTTCCTGCTTCCGCCGCTTGATCTCGGCGAGGCAGGCCGCAACGAATTTCGGCTGCGCGCCGGGTTGGAACAGATCCGAAAACCGCAGCTCCGTCCCGGTCTCGAGATCGATGGCGAAATTCGACGTGCTCGTATTGCCATGCGCGCCGCCGGAAAAGTCATAGGTCTCGACATGGGCGGATACGAACTCCGGCGAGGCGAAAGTCGCGCTGACGTCGAGCGCATAGGAATAGACCATGTTCTGGCGAATATCGGTCTGATCGATCTTTGGAACTTTCTTCAAAAGCGCGTCGACCTTCGCGTTGAAGAGCTTTTCGCCGGGCAGCCGCGGATCGGCGAATTTCTCCGCATTGACGTCGAGATCATACTGGTTCGGTTCGCCGACATGCTGGATTAGAACGGGGATGAGCCCTTGCGCTGCGCCCGGGCCGCTGTCTGGTTCGCCGGCGAGATAGGCGCGCCTCCGGTCGGTTTCGTCGGTGAGGCAGGACGCGAGCAAGTTGGCGCCCCGGGCCGAACAGACGTCGGCGCGACGCTTCAGCCATCGCCTTTGCGAGATCAAGAGCGCCGCCCGGTCCGCTGCGGAAAGCCGCGCGGCCCGTGAATCATAGGCCTTGCCCATGGCTTCGTCCGTGGCCGCGGCGGCCGGATCGGCGCAGATCGCGTTTTCAACCGGCGTCGTCGCCTTGGCGCAGTCGAGCGCCATGGCGGGCGAGGCGCCCGATCCGACGGCGATGAAGGGGAGAACGGTAAGGCGCAAGGCGTCGCGCATGGAAAGCCCTTTGTTGAGTTTGCGGGCAGCGTGCGCCACAAAATATCCCGCGACAAACAAAAACGGCAATTGCGATTTCGCGAGCAGAAGGGAGCGCGAGGCTTGAAATCGCCGGCGCCTCTCCCGATAAGAGGGGGCGCCCGGCTACCGTCCCGGCGCAACGGGGGTGCAGCGCGGCATGAATGTACTTCTTCTCGGCTCGGGCGGGCGCGAGCATGCGCTGGCCTTAGCGCTCGCCAAAAGCCCGCGCCTCGACCGGCTCTTCGCGGCGCCGGGCAATCCGGGCATGGCCTCCCTCGCGCGGCTCGCGGCGCTCGATCTTTCCGATCACGGCGCGGTCATCGGCTTTTGCAAGGCGAACGGGATCGATCTCGTCATCGTTGGACCCGAGGCGCCGCTCGTCGCCGGCCTTAGCGATGATCTCGAAGCCTGCGGAATCAAGGCGTTCGGGCCGCGCATGGAGGCGGCGCGGCTCGAAGGCTCGAAGGCTTTCGCCAAGGAATTCTGTGCGCGCTTCAACATTCCGACCGCCGCCTTCGCCCGCTTCGACGAGCCGCTCCCGGCCAAAGCCTATCTGCGGGAGAAAGGCGCGCCGATCGTCGTCAAGGCCGATGGCCTTGCGAGTGGCAAGGGCGTCATCGTCGCAATGAGCGTCGCGGAGGCGGAGGCGGCGATCGACAGGATGTTCGCGGGCGGCTTCGGCGCCGCCGGAAAAACCATCGTCATCGAGGAATTTCTGCCGGGCGAGGAAGTCTCCTTCTTCGCGCTCGCGGACGGCGAAAAGGCGCTGGCCTTCGCCTCGGCGCAGGATCACAAGCGCCTCGGTGAGGGCGAGAGCGGCCCCAATACCGGCGGCATGGGCGCCTATTCGCCGGCGCCGGTCATGGACGCGGCGATGTCCGCGCGGGTCATGCGCGAGATCATCGCGCCGACCGTCAAGGGAATGGCGGAGCTGGGGGCGCCTTTCAGGGGCGTCATCTTCGCCGGGCTGATGATCGGCGCGGACGGCCCGAAGCTGATCGAATATAATGTGCGCTTCGGCGATCCCGAAACGCAGGCCATGCTGCCGCGCCTTGAGGAGGATTTGCTGACGCTGATCCTCGAATGCGTCGAAGGGCGCTTGCGGCAGGCGCCCGTTCGCCTCTCGCCCAAGACGGCGCTGACGGTCGTGCTCGCCGCCGAAGGCTATCCCGATGCGCCGGTAAAGGGCAGCGAAATCAAGGGCCTCGCGCGCGCGCAGGCGATGGCGTTCGTCACCGTGACCCATGCCGGAACCCGGCTCGAGGGCGGCCGGCTCGTCGCCGATGGCGGGCGCGTCCTGAACGTCACGGCGTTGGGCATAGACGTCGGGCAGGCGCAGGCCCGCGCTTACGCCGCGGTCGATGCGATCGATTGGCCGGGCGGCTTCTGCCGGCGCGATATCGGCTGGCGGGCTTTGAAACTTTTAGATGAAGGCTCCAGCAAAGACTGATGTCGAGGCAGGGCCGCTGACCGTTTCGAAAAAAAAAGCAATTGGCGCTTCGTGGTGAAGACGGTCGATCCGGCCGCCTTAGTCCATTCATCGCACGGCCGACCTGAGCGCATCCGGATTTTGAAGTCAAGGACGCGCCACCAATCTCGGGCTTGCCCGAGATTGGCATTTTTAGTCGTCAGGTCGTGTAAACCCGACCTGACTGGCGCGCCGCTGCAGGCGGTCTGCGATCCTTGAGTTCAAAATCCGGATGCTCTTTCCTGCCGCCATGCGCTGAGTGAGTTTCTCCGCGCACGCACGCGCGATTATCTCTTTACGCATCCTCGAGACGCGCTTGTCTTACTCAGCGCTCGCAAAAATGAGCTGCGTATCGCCGAAGCGGCGCGCCTCGCGCAGGATAAATCCTTCCGGCAGCGCCACTTCGGCCTCGGCTGCCTCCTCGATCACGATCAGCGCCTGCGGCTCCAGCCATCCGCCCTCGCGCAGGGCTTT
>JBKQMI010000223.1:0-6870 GCA_052146775.1 Methylocella sp.
GCAGCCGAGGCATGCCGGTTTCCGATCACGACTCTTTGAGGCGCGCCTGCGCGCGCTTGGCATAGTCGAGCCACGCCTTGTCGAAAACGCGGCGGCTCGGCAGCGAAACCGCGCCGGCCCAATGCGCGAAGAAAATGCGCTGGCCCGCGCCGTCGAGCGGCAAGCCGTCCGCGTCGAAACTGATGTCCTTCGCCTTGTAGAAGCTCTCGTCCGATGCCCCAGGAACGCATTCGGTGAGCGAGGCGATTTTCAGGCCGCGTCGATGCGCGACGAAATTCGTCAAGGGCTGCGCGAACAGCATGCCATGCTTGCGCACATCATGAAAGATCGCCTCGTCGCGCTCGATCACCTCGTAGAAATGGCTGAGCGAGAGGATCTTGTTCGACGTCAGAAAAAATCCGTCGTTGAACAGCCGCGCTTCGCGCAGGAAATCATATTTGCCGCGCTTGCGGTTGTAGACATATTCCTCGCTGCTTGAGGCCATGATGAAGTCGGCCTTGCCGGGCTCAAGCCTGCCGAACGCTTCGCGCACATCGCGAAAAAGAATGGTGTCGACGTCGATATAAAGAACCTCGTCGAGCGGCAGCGCGAGCGACAGGAATTTCCGCAGGCGGCGGCGATGGCCCGGGAAGAGAGGATAGAGGCGGCTCGCGAGGGCGTCGAGTTCGCGCGAATCCTCGCTCGCGAGCTTGACGCCGTAAATCTCCGCGGCCCGCCGGGTCAGGGCGAGATTGTCGTCATAGGGGATGAGATAGAGCGGGGTTTCGGCGTTGGTCGCGCGATAGCTCTCGAGAAACGGCAAAAGCCAGTCGGCGATGCGATCGTTGGCGACGATCGCGATGCCGGTCCGGCCGGGCGGGGCGGGGCTGGATGTTGCGAGGGTCGGCGTCTCATCGGCCGGCGGACGTGGCGGCTGTTTAGGCGATTGATCGGAAATGGGCGGATCTCGCTGCTGCGGAGGACATGGCGGCGGGGGACGGGCCGGGGCCTCCATAACGCAAGCTCCGGTTGAAGTAAAATCTCTCCCGCCCGCGCGCCTCAACCGCCGCTTGGGAAACTGGCGGCGAGTCGCTATTGATGCGGCGGTCGGCGCGGCTATCGCAATGCAGCTAACGATGGAATCCATGAATCAGAGCCAAGGCGGCGCGGGCCTAGGCGCCGAAGCGCCGATGAGCGGGAAAACCGTCCTCCTCGTCCATCCCGCCTGGCATTCCTGCGGCAGCCATCAGGTCTTCGCTTCGCAGGCGCGCGCCTATCGCAGTCTCGGCGCGCGGGTCGTCAGCCTCGCCGTCGCGGATTCGCCCGGCGCCGTGGAAGGCTCGGCGGCGCACAAAACCTATGCCGCGGCGACCTCGGATCTGGAGGCCGACCTCCGCCTTTATACGGGCATGCCTCTGCTGTCGGTGCTGAACCCCTCCTTCCTGCGGGCGGCGCGGCTCTGGCTGCACGGCAATTTCGCGGCGATTCTCATCGAAAGCGCTTGGCTTGCGCCGATCCCCGCCGCGCTCGCAGCGGAGCGCCGCGTCGATCTCATCCATTGCAATCATTTCTTCTGCATGCCCGTCGCGATGCGCCTGCGCCAGCGCCAGCGCCAGCGCCATGGCTGCGCGATCCTGCTCGACACGCATGATCTGCAGGCGCGCCAATATGCGTTGCGCAACGAGCAGGGCTGGGCCCTGCCGCCGGTCGCGAAATTCGAGGAGATGCTCGAAATCGAACTCGCCGCGATGCGCGGCGCCGACGTCCTTGCGCATCTCAACGACGAAGAGGCGGCGGCTTTCAAAACGCTGCTGCCGGAGAAGCGCCACGAACTCCTCTATCCCGCCGTCGCGCCGGTGGACCCTGGGGCGGGCGGGGACGATCTCATCATCGTCGCCAGCGCCAATTACGCCAATTATCTCGGCCTCGCCTGGTTTCTGCGGGAGGTGCTGCCGCTTGCGCCGGACGAGGTCAGGCGCAAGATCAAGATCATCGGCAATTTGGACCGCACCGTCCGCGCCCGCGCGCCGGCGCTTTATAAGGCGAATGCGGGGTTGTTCCTGGGCCATATCAAGGACCTCGGCGCGGCTTACGCCAACGCCGCCGCCGTCCTGCTGCCAACGACCGAAGGCCATGGAGTTTCCATCAAGACGATCGAGGCGATGTCTTCCGGCGCGCCCCTCATCGCGACGCCGCACGCCTTCCGCGGCATGCGGCTCGACTCCGCCGGGCTCGCCAATGTCACGCTTGCGGCGGATGCGCCGGGTTTCGCGGCGGCCATGCTGCGGGCGGCGGCGTCGCAGCCGGGCCCATCGAGCCGGCGGAATGCTGAGACGCGGAAATTCTATGAATGCCACTTCGCTTTCGCGGCCTATCGCGCCGGGCTAGCGAAACTCGTGCTGCCGCTTCTGAAGCCCGGAATAAATTGATATAAAGACTTGCTTATATCTTTATTGCCTCCATCGCGCGGGCCTGATATAGAGCCTTGATCGCCATTCTGGAGCGTCCGACGCCATGACTCATTCGTTCAACGACTACGCCATTACCGATATAAAGCTTGCCGAGTGGGGGCGCCGGGAGCTGGCGATCGCCGAGACCGAAATGCCGGGCCTGATGGCGACGCGCGCCGAATTCGGCCCGAGCCAGCCGCTGAAGGGCGCCCGCATCGCCGGCTCGCTGCATATGACGATCCAGACTGCGGTGCTGATCGAGACGCTGAAGGCGCTCGGCGCCGATATCCGCTGGGCCTCGTGCAACATCTATTCGACTCAGGACCACGCCGCCGCCGCCATCGCCGCGGCCGGCATTCCGGTGTTCGCGCGCAAGGGCGAGAGCCTTTACGACTATTGGGAATACACCCACAAGATCTTCGAATGGGACGACGGCGGCGCGCCCAATCTCATTCTCGACGATGGCGGCGACGCCACCATGCTCGTCCATCTCGGCATGCGCGCGGAGGCGGGCGATACAGCGTTTCTCGAGACGCCCGGCAATGAAGAGGAGGAAGTCTTCTTCGCCGCGATCAAGCGCCGCCTCCTCTCGCATCCCGGCCTCTACACGAAATATGGGCAGGCGATCAAAGGCGTCAGCGAGGAGACCACCACCGGCGTGCACCGGCTCTACAACATGGAGCGCGACGGCAAGCTCTTGTGGCCCGCGATCAACGTCAATGATTCCGTCACCAAGTCGAAGTTCGACAATCTCTACGGCTGCCGCGAATCGCTCGTCGACGGCATCCGCCGCGGCACCGATGTGATGATGGCCGGCAAGGTCGCGATGGTCGCGGGCTTCGGCGACGTCGGCAAGGGTTCGGCCGCCTCGCTGCGCAACGCCGGCGCCCGCGTGCTGGTCTCCGAGGTCGATCCGATCTGCGCCCTGCAGGCGGCGATGGAGGGCTATGAAGTCACCACCATGGAGGACGCCGCGCCGCGAGCAGACATCTTCGTCACCTGCACCGGCAACATCGACGTCATCACCATCGACCACATGCGGGCGATGAAGGATCGCGCCATCGTCTGCAACATCGGCCATTTCGATTCCGAAATTCAGGTCGCTAGCTTGCGCAATCTGAAGTGGCACAACGTCAAACCGCAGGTCGACGAGATCGAATTCGCCGATGGCAAGCGCATCATCCTTCTGTCGGAAGGACGCCTCGTCAATCTCGGCAACGCCACAGGCCACCCGTCCTTCGTCATGTCGGCGTCCTTCACCAACCAGACGCTCGCGCAGATCGAGCTGTGGACCAAACAGGGCCAGTATGAGCGCAAGGTCTACACCCTGCCAAAGCACCTCGACGAAAAAGTCGCCGCGCTCCACCTCGACAAGATCGGCGTGAAACTTTCGAAGTTAAGCCCGGCGCAGGCCATCTACCTCGGCCTGCCGGAGCACGGCCCATTCAAGCCGGATCACTACCGCTATTGAGGCGCACTGCTTGATCGCGGTTGGGAGCGCCAACCGCGATCAAGCTTTCCATAAAATCTTTGCCGTAAATTTTTTTTGATGCGCGGACGCAGCCCCGCGATAATTGCATGCGGGCGCTGTTCAAAGCCGCGACTGTGGCAAAGCGCCCCAGCCAGCTTCGATCCGGTTCAATTGTTTTCCCGCAAGCCAAGCTATACCCTTAATCAAAATGCCTAGTTCGCCTTGTGTAGTGATCTGTCGCAATAATTTCATCAAGGCAAATCCGAGTTTTGTAGATCGAGGGCGGCGCGGGTTGCGCTATGCGCGCGTCGGTGTCTGTGCAACGCGGGTAGGATTCCTATGAAACGCGATTTTCTCCATCTCACGCTCGCAGCAGGCGCAATCGTTTTCGCCGGCGCCGTCCGCGCCTCAGAGCCCGTCCAGCCCGCCAACGACGAGCCCATTCAGGCCATAGAGCCTGTGACGGTCGCAAATCCAGCTCTCGTGGAGCTTGGCAAGAAACTGTACTTCGACCCCCGCCTTTCCCGGTCCGGCTCGATTTCGTGCAATTCTTGCCACAACTTAAGCCTTGGGGGCACAGACAATCTCAAGACGTCGATTGGCGATCATTGGCAGCAAGGCCCGATCAGGGCGCCGACCGTGCTCAACGCGCGGTTCAATGTTGCGCAATTCTGGGATGGACGCGCCAAGGATCTGAAGGCGCAAGCTGGCGGCCCAATCGCCAATCCCCGTGAAATGGCGTTTTCGCACCAATTGGCGATCGATGTCATCGAATCGATCGCGGCCTATGACGCTGAATTCAAGCAAACCTTCGGCTCGGACGGCGTCGACATCGACCGGATCACCACAGCCATCGCGGCCTTTGAGGAGACCCTTGTCACGCCGAATTCCCGCTTCGACAAATGGCTCAAGGGAGACAAGACCGCTTTGACGCAGACCGAACTCGACGGGTATGCGCTGTTCAAGGATAGCGGTTGCGTCGCCTGTCATAATGGCCCGGCGGTTGGCGGAGGCTCGTTTCAGAAGATGGGCTTGGTCGAGCCTTACAAAACCTCCAACCCCGCGCAGGGCCGCGTCGCGGTGACGGGCGATGAAGCCGATCGCTTGGCCTTTAAAGTGCCGACGCTCCGCAACGTCGAACTCAACTATCCCTATTTCCACGATGGCGGCGCGGCGACGCTGGAGGAAGCCGTAGAGACGATGGGCCGGGTCCAGCTCGGCCGGACCTTCACGGCCGACGAAAACGCAAAGGTCGTCGCTTTCCTGAAGACGCTGACCGGCGATCAACCGCAGATCCTCTTGCCTGTTCTGCCACCGTCAACCAACAAGACCCCGCGACCGCGCCCGTTCGAGTGAGCAATTGACGGCGGGGCGGATAAAACAGCCGAGTCAACCCTGCATTGCATCATGCCGGCGAAGGTCGATCATCCGTCGAGGGCGGATGGCATAGTCCGCCGCCAGCTCGCCTTGGACGAAGTCACGGCGCTCCTCCTCGACAAGATCGGCTTCAAACTTTCGAAGCTCACCCCGGAGCAGTCGATCTATCTCGGCCTGCCGGAGCTGGGGCCGTTCAAGCTGGATCACCACCGGTATTGATGCGTCCGACCGATGCTAAGAGGGCCGCCTTCGGGCGGCCCTCTGCGTTTTATGAGTCTTACTGCAAGCGCTCCGATCCAAACGGCGCGCCGTTGGAACTGCCTGCCCCCTCATCCTGAAGAGCAGGCGAAGCCTGAGTCTCGAAGGATGAAGTCGTAAGGGCGCCCTCGTGCTTCGAGACGGCCCCGCGGGCCTCCTCAGCATGAGGGCTTGGGTAGTTGGGGTTTGGATTTCGCCTGTGCGCCGCCTTTCGCGCAGATGATCTCATCCGACGTCGAGATCCTGAGAATGTCTCAGCTTGTGGGGGATGTTTTTGGCGGCGCCCCGCCGTCAGTTCTTGTCCGTGAGCGTCTTGAGGAAGGCGACCAGCGCGTCGATTTCCTGATCGTTGAGGCGGGGTTTTTCACCGGGCTTGCGATCGTAGGGGACTTCATCGGTGTTGATGTTCTTGACGTAGGCTGCTGCCAAATCGTTGTATTTTTGAATCTTGCCGTTGGCCGCGACCGGATACCAGCGCTTTGGATCTGTGTCCCGCGTTGCGTAGAAGGCGACGGCGTCACGCAAGCTCGTAAACACGCCATTGTGGAAATAGGGGCCTGTGATCGCGATGTTGCGCAGGGTCGGCACTTTGAACGCGCCGCAGAGCGATTCGAGCGCAATGGTTTTCGGCAGTTTGTCCGCAAGGCCCGGCTGTTTGCAGAGGCCAAGGTCGTAGACCGAGGCATCCGCGTTGGCGGGAATGGCTGCGTTGCGTGGCGCACCGATCGCGTCATAGGTGAAATCGGTGAATATCCAATCGGTCGGGTCGTGCGATCCCGGTTTGCCGTCGTGGCAGGCGAGGCAATTGCCCTTCTTCTTGTCGATG
Organism: Methylocella sp.; assembly: GCA_052146775.1. Taxonomy (GTDB): domain Bacteria; phylum Pseudomonadota; class Alphaproteobacteria; order Rhizobiales; family Beijerinckiaceae; genus Methylocapsa. The sequence goes on from JBKQMI010000223.1 coordinate 6,362, forward strand.
AACAGCTTGAAGCCCGCCATTTCCTGGGGACTGAGCTTGGTCTTGCCACGCAGGAAGTCGTCGAATTTCGACGAAAAGGGCGCAAAGCGCGGCGAGGTTTCGAAAGCGGTCAGCGCTTCGGTGAGTTTGCCCATCGCCGCCTTCGGATCGTCGAAGATATCCGGGCCGAAGACCGTCTTCACCAGATCAGCGTTGGGACCATCCTTGACCTTGGCGACTACCGCTTCGATCGAAGGGTTGTTCATTTCAAGCGGGTTGAGCATCGGCCCGGTCGCCTGTTCGGCCAGCGTTGCGCCGCGGCCGTCCCAAAACTGGCCGCCCTTGGCCTCGAGTTTTACCCTGCCGTCGTCTTCGTCCTTGTAGAATCCGAAAGGCGGGCTGTAGGATTTGTACATGATCGTCGGCGTCTTGCGCACGCCGAACTTGTCGGGCGTGGATCCGAGCGCCACGGCGGCGACCGGCGATCCATTGTTGCCCTGAAACGCGTGGTCCGGCGCGTGGCACGACGC
>JBKQMI010000224.1:0-13657 GCA_052146775.1 Methylocella sp.
CTCGTCGAGATCGCCGAAGAACTCCATGAAGCCGATGACGAGATCGGCTTTGGTGAAGATCGCATAGACCGGGAAATCGACCTTCAGCCGCTGATGCAGCTCAATGAGGCGCGCCTTGATCGCCGCCGCATGGGCGCCGACCTCGTCCTGCGGCAGCGTCAACAGGTCCTCGATGCTGAACGCGACGAGAACGCCATTGATCGGCTGGCGCGGCCTGTTGCGTTTGAGGAGGTCGAGGAAGGCGAGCCACGCCTTCTGGTCGGCCTTGGCGTCGGAGTCCTGCGTCGTGTAACGGCCGGCGGTGTCGATCAGGACAGCGTCCTCGGTGAACCACCAGTCGCAGTAGCGCGTGCCGCCGACGCCCTTGATCGCGCCTGGCGTCCCGCCGCCGGCAAGCGGAAATTGAAGCCCCGAATTGACGAGCGCGGTGGTCTTGCCCGATCCCGGCGGGCCGATCAGAAGATACCAAGGCAGATCATAGAGGCAGTTCGCGCCGCCCCGCGCGCGCAAAACGCCGAGCGCCTCCTTCATGCGCTCCGCCAGAACGGGCGCGTCGCTGTCGTCGACGCCGACGCCGCGTGTGATGCGCTCCGCGCCCCTGCGCCGCCGATAGAAGCGAAAGGCGCCGGCGCCCGCGATCAGCGCTAGCGCCAGCGCGATAGCCGCGACGCGCGGCAGAGGCTCCTCCAGCGGATGCGCGTCCTCGACGACGATCAGCGGCGCGGCGAACCAGATCAGCGCGGCGACAGCGGCGGCGCCAGCGAGGCCGATCAGAATGCGGAGCCAGAGTTTTTTGTTCATCCAATTCGCGCTTTGAGAGAATTATCGACGGGAGAAATGGGCGGGGGAGGCGATCCTTGCGCGGTTCCGGTTTCAGTCGCTGCGCGGGACGACGATTTCGATGCAGCGATTCTTGGCCCGGCTCTCCGGCGTATCGTTGGAGGCGATCGCCGCGTCGGCGCCCTTGCCTTCGGTGATGACCCGCTCTGGATGCGACAGGGATTGCTTCAAAAGCGCGCCGACGACCTTTGCGCGCTCGACCGAGAGTTCGAAATTCGAGGCGAAGCGCGCATTGGAGATCGGCGCGTTGTCGGAGTGTCCGACTACCTTGACGGCCGCTTCGTCGTCGAGCGCCAGCGCGATATAGGTCATCAACGGCTTCGCGTCGTCGAGGATCGCCGATTTGCCGGGTTTGAACAAATCCCGGTCGACGATGCGGATGACGATCTTGTCGGCGCTGGCGTCGACGCTCAAGTTTCCCGCCGAAATATTCGGCGCAAGCACGGTCAGGATATGATCGAACTGCGAGACCTGCTCCGGCGTCGGCGGCGGGGGTGGCGGCGGCGCGACCTCGACTTTTCGGCCGATGGTCACCGGCGTCGTCGGGTTCAGCGCGCCGAGGGCTTCGGCCGCCGCCTCCGCCCGATGGCCGAGCGAGATCCGCAGACCGACGAAGGCGCCAAACAGCAGAAGGCCGGCGAGCCCCGCGATGGTCCAGAACGGCGCGCGCATCCGGACCGCGTGGCTGGCCAGCGGCTGGCCCCGCCAGTGCGGCGACAAAGCCTGTGGCGGCGCCGGTCCCGCCTTCTGCAGAATCTGGCGTAGCTCGCCCAAGATCGCCGCGACGGCGTCGGCCGCCGCACCCTGATAGGTCAGCGCGAGACAAGCGTAGAACAGTTCGAGCAGGAAATAATGCGCCCGCGGATCCCTCTCGATACGGTGGAGTTCGTCGAAAAAACGCCGGCCGCCGTTGTTTTCGCCGAAGAAGCGCGTCATCAGGCCGACCCGTGCGTCGCCGGCGCGCGCGTCGCCCGGCAGATGGGCGAGCACTTCGTCGGCGCTTGCGCAGAGGGCGAATTTGGCGGTGTTGGCTTCGCCCGTCGGGACGCCGGCCGCCAGCATCTCGCGATCGCATCTTTCGATCGCCGCCGCGATCTGCGCGACGAGGCCTGAACCGGGCGCGCGGATCAGCGCGGCGCGCAGGCGCCCGAGCAGCAGCAGCAGCGGGCTCGCCGCGTGCATGATCGGGTTGAGGTCTGGCGCGGCGAGGTCCGGGCTCTGAACAGCCGCCTTGCGCGCCGGCGTGGGAGCCTCCGCGCGCGCGGAGGGGGCAGAGGGTGCGGAGGGAGCTGACGCATCCGGGCGGGCCTGGGGGCGCCGGCCCGCGGGATTGGGCCGCAAGACGGTGTGATCGTCGGTGAGGCCTCGAACCTGCGTCATCTCCCGCGGATCGACGCGCGGGGTTTGCCCTTGCGCGGGCGCGCGACGGAAAATCGTCCGCCCGTCGCGCCCTTCCGGCTCCCTGGACTTATCCTTGTCGCTCATCGCGCCGCGCCTGGCCTTTTCGAGAGAGGCGTTCCGATCCGATCTTATCGGAAAACAACGCTAACTTTTTATTTTGCCGCATTTTTCTGGATCACGATGAATTTGGACCCACATCAGTATTCATGAACGTGATCGATTCCAAAAGCTTGGAGCGGCGTGTGCGCGCAAAAGCGGCTCCGCTTTTTTCGCAATGTCTTCATTTGGTCTCTTCGCCTTGATCGTAGCATTGGGCGAAATAGAACATGAAGGCGTCAACGAGCCCGTCTTCGTGGCGCAGGGTCTTGGCCTGCCAGCGCGCGACATAGAGGTCCCACAGCCGCGCCTTGTGGGCGCCGAACAGGGCGGCGAGACTCGTGTCCTCGCCGGCGGCGGCTTCGATCGCTTTCGGATCGAGATCCTCGACCAGCATGCGGACGGCCTGCTGCATCGTCGCGAAAGTCGCAATCTGATGCGTCTTCAAATCCATAAAGGCGCCGTTGAAGGCGCGCCGCGCGTCGAGATAGTCGCTGGTGCGTGGTCCGAACATGATCTTTAAGGCGTCGGTCGCGGTCGGCGCGGCTCGCGCGCGGGCGCGGCGGCGGGTTCCGCGCGCGACGCCGCGCGGGCAAAAATATGAAGCCCTTACGACTTGCGCCGGTCGCATGGAGCCGATATATCCTCTCGCCACAGCCGATCCCCTCTATTTGGGATCGGGGCGCGTAGCTCAGCGGGAGAGCACTACGTTGACATCGTAGGGGTCACAGGTTCGATCCCTGTCGCGCCCACCATCGGCCTTGTGGGGTCGCGACGACCCGGCCCCAGCCGAGCGTGTCCTGATTTCCACATCTTTATTAAATTTGAGGCCAAGGCGGGCGGAGGCCCGACAGTCGTCTTGCCCGTATCAAGGAACGGTCTTAAAGCTGGACCCTTGCGGCCGGGCGCGGAGGCGATATGCCGCGTGCGAAGCGCTCCGTTCCGCGCCGTATTTTCGTCCCGCCGATAATTTTAAATTCGGCTTGAGGCCGCGAGAGTCGCGGGTCGAAAGCAGCAAAGCATGACGATGACCGCCGTTCCGTTTCCCGAACTGAAGGCCGACCGGAGTCCGCACCGTTTCGACATTCGCGCGCTGATCGCGTCGCGGGAGGACGAACGTTACGCCCTCAACGCGCAGCACATGAACGAAATGATGGTGCGCGTCTTCCAGACGATCGGCACCGATGTCGGCTTTCAGAAGGGCGCGGGCCAATATCTCTACGACCGCCGCGGCGCCCGCTATCTCGACCTTCTGAGCGGCTGGGGGGTGTTCGGCATCGGCCGCAATCATCCGCTGCTGCGCGAGACGCTGAACGGCGTCCTCGCCGCCGATCTTCCCAATCTCGTGCAGATGGACGCGTCCGTCCTCGCCGGACTGCTCGCCGAGCGCCTGCTCGGGTTCACGCCCTGGCTCGACAAGGTCTTCTTCGCCAATTCGGGAACGGAGGCGGTCGAAGCTGCGGTCAAATTCGCGCGGCGCGCGACGGGCCGGCCGGAGATCGTCTATTGCAGCGACGCCTTTCACGGCCTCACCTATGGCGCGCTGTCGATGAATGGCGACGCCATATTCAAGGAGGGTTTCGAACCGCTGGCGCCGGGCTTTCTTGAGGTTCCCTTCAACGATCTCGCCGCGCTTGAAAAAGCGCTTTCGGCGCGACGGGTCGCGGCTTTCATCGTCGAGCCGATCCAGGGCAAGGGCGTCAATATGCCGGACGAGACCTATCTCGCCGACGCCGCGCGGCTTTGCCGAAAATATGGCGCTTTCTTCATCGCCGACGAGATCCAGACCGGCATGGGCCGCACGGGGCGATTTCTGGCGGTCGAACATTTCGGCGTCGAGCCCGACATGGTGCTGCTCTCCAAGGCGCTGTCGGGCGGTCACGCGCCGGTCGGCGCGGTTCTGACCCGCAAGGCCATCTTCGAGAAAGTATTCAATCGCCTCGACCGCGCGGTCGTGCATGGATCGACCTTCGCGCGCAACGACCTCGCCATGGCGGCCGGGCTCGCGACGCTCGAAGTGATCGAGTCCGAGCGTCTGATGGCCAATGCGGCGCGAACCGGCGCGCGGCTCCTGAAATGCTTCGAGGCGATGGCGCAGCGCTATGAGCTGGTCAAGGCGGTGCGCGGCAAGGGCCTGATGATCGGCGTCGAATTCGGCGATCCGCAATCCTTGAAGCTGAAGGCCGCCTGGAGCCTCGTTGAAGCCGTCAACGCGGGGCTGTTCTGCCAGCTGATCACGATACCCCTGTTCAAGGAGCACAAGATTCTCGTGCAGGTCGCGGGCCACGCCAATCATACGGTCAAGCTGCTGCCATCGCTCGTGATCGACGATTCCGATTGCGACTGGATCGAACGCGGCTTCGACGCCGTGATCGCCGATAGCCACCGCGTTCCGGGCGCCGTATGGTCGCTCGGGCGCACGCTCGCCGATCACGCCCTGAAGGCCCGCTCCGCGAAATAACGCCGCTAAATAAAGAGCCTCGAAACAGAGCTTATGGACGATCGCCGCCTTCTCGTCGGACGTTTCGGCGCGCCGCATGGCGTCAGGGGCGAAGTGCGGCTGCAAAGCTTTACCGGCGACCCCGGCGCAATCGCCGGTTACCGCGAACTCAGCGACGCCAGCGGTGCGCGGCGTTTCGCGATCAAGTCGCTGCGCCGCGTCAAGGATAATCTGTTCGTCGCGAAAATCGACGGAATCGCGGATCGCTCCAGCGCCGAGCGCCTGACGAACGTCGAACTCTATCTCTCCCGCGCGAGTCTGCCCGCGCCCGCCGAAGAGGAGTTCTATCTCGCCGATCTAATCGGCCTTGCGGCGCTCGACGAATCTCGTACGCCGATGGGGCGCGTCGCGAACGTGCTCGATTTCGGCGGCGGCGATATATTGGAGATCGCCCCCCCGGGTGGCGGCGAGACGCTTCTTTTCCCCTTCACCCGGGCGGTCGTTCCCGAAATCGACATCGCGGGCGGCTGGCTCGTCATCGCGCCGCCGGTCGAGATCGCGGCGGAAGCAGGCGGCCCGGAGCCGAACATCGCCGATGGAGAGGACGAGGCGCCTGGCTCGCGGCGGCGCGCGCCTGCGGGCGAGGCGTGAACGACGATGTGGCGCGCGACGGTCTTCACGCTTTTTCCCGATATGTTTCCAGGTCCCCTTGGGACATCACTCGCCGGCGAGGCGCTCGCGCGCGGCCTCTGGTCGATCGCGGCGCATGACATTCGTGCGCAGGGCCTTGGCCGTCACCGGGCGGTCGACGACACGCCGGCCGGCGGCGGCCCCGGCATGGTGATCCGCGCCGACGTCCTCGCCGCCGCGCTCGACGCTGGACTTGAGGCCGGCGACGCACGGCCGCGGCTGCTGCTCAGTCCGCGCGGCGCGCCGCTGACGCAGGCGCGCGCGCGCGCGCTCAGCGCGGGTGCGGGCGTCGTCCTCGTCTGCGGGCGTTTTGAGGGCGTCGACGAGCGGGTCATCGACGCGCGGGGCCTGGAGGAAATCTCCATCGGCGATTATGTGCTCTCTGGGGGAGAAATCGCGGCGATGGTCGTTCTCGACGCCTGCGTGCGCCTGCTGCCCGGCGTGATGGGCAAGGAGGCCTCCGGCCTTGAGGAGAGTTTCGAGAGCGGCCTGCTTGAATATCCGCATTTCACCCGCCCGCGTGAGTGGGAGGGGCGCTCCATTCCCGAAATCCTGCTCAGCGGCGATCACGCGCGCATCAAGGCCTGGCGCGAAGAAGAGGCGCTGCGGATCACCCGCGAGCGCAGGCCGGATCTCGTCGCCAGTCTCGCGACCAGTCTCACGGCCAAGGGCCGGAAGACATCTTGAAAGAGAACCTCATCTGGCCGGATGCGTCGGGGCGATCGCAACGCCGGCGGGCTTGAGCGTTGGCCGGACGGCTTTGGCGCGCGCGCCGCCTTTTCTTCGCGTCCGCGCCAGCCCATGCTCGGTCTTGCGCCAATGAAAGGGCCGCATGGCGAGGTCGTAGAGCGCCGCCCAGGCCGCGACGGACATCAGAAAATAATAGAAAGGCAGCAGCGGCAGGGACAGCCAGAGGCCGAGCAGGCCGCGGCGCTTCATGCCGAGCAGCGTGATCCAGAGCACCGAACCCGCACCGAATATCGCGACGGAGAGCCAGAGCGTCGTCTCCACCACGATCAGCATGGATTTTGGCTCCGGCAGGCCCGCGCTCGCCAGATGATAGACGAGCAGGGCGGTCAGCGCCGGCCAGAGCAGGGGCGCCAGCACGAGATTGATCATCATCAGGGCGAGAACGCCGGCGCCGGACCAGCCGACCTCGCGAACGAGGCGCGCGGGATCGCGGCTGATCGTGATGAAGGTCTGCGTCCATCCCTTCGACCAGCGCATCCGCTGCGTCAGCCAGGCGTTGAAACGCGCCGGCGCCTCCTCGTCGGTGGTCGACCGCAATGTCTCGCAGCGATAGCCGAGCCGGGCGAGCCGCAGGCCGATGTCGGCGTCCTCCGTCACGTTCCAGGCGTCCCAGGCGCAAATCTCGCGCAAAACCGCCGTGCGAAAATGATTGGAGGAGCCGCCGAGCGTGAGCGGCAGGCGCAGGCTCGACATGCCCTGCATCATCACCTCGAACAGAGCGGCGTATTCGATCGAGAACAGCCTGGTCAGCCAGGAATCCTCGGTGTTGTCGATGCAAAGCTGCGCCTGCAGGCAGGCGGTCTGACGCGGTGAGCGCAGAAAGCGTTCGGCCGCATCGCGCAACTGGCGCGGCGCGGGGGCGTCCTCGGCGTCGAAGATCGCGACGAATTCCCCTCGCACCAGGGGAAGCGCAATATTCAACGCGCGCGGTTTGGTCCGCGGCCAGCCATGCGGCGCGACGATGATTTCATAGCTCGGCGGCAGTTTCAGAGCCGCCAGCGCCCGGTAGGTCGCGACGTCGTTTTCTTCGATGACGAGCTTGATGTCGAGCTTGCCGCGCGGATAGTCGATCGCCTCAAGGGCGCTCGCGAGCTGGCGCACGACCCGCGCCTCGCGATGCAGAGCGACGACGATCGAATAAGCGGGCAGCAGGCGATCGTCGACGGGATCGGGCGCCGCGTCCCGGCCGAGGCCGGCGCCATCGAAGCTCGCCGCGCCGGCGAAGAGGCGCAGACACAGCGCCGCCAAAAATGTGCAACTGGTCGCGATGGTCAGCGCCGGCGGACCAAAATCCGGCGCGATCGCGCAGACAAGACTCCCTGTGGCGAGCGCCGCGGCGACGGCGCAGCACTGGCCAAGGCTCACGCCTGATTTCGCCGACAGCGCCGGGTCGCGATTGGCAAGCGCGAGACTCGCCTCGCGCGCGATGGCGGGCGCCGCGGCGGCGCGCACCAGCCGCGACAAATGGGCGGGCGTCGCGATGGCGAGGCTCTCGCTCATTGTCTCGCCGCTTTGCCGGCGCCGCAGCAGCATGGCCAGCATCTCGCCGCGCGGCGCGACGAGCCAGCGCGGACCACAGTCGCCCGCGAGTGGCGCGATCCCGGCGTGGATCGAATGGGGATAGCGTGCGCCCGGCCCGAGCGCGACCGCGCCGCTGACGTAGGGGACGCCAAGGTGGCGCGCGAGGGATTGATAAAAAAACGCGTCGGTCACCGCGCCGGTTGCGAGAAGCGCCGCATCTGGCGTGATCCCCTGCGTGCGCGCCATCGCCGCCGCTTCGATCAGCAAGGCGGGTGGCGCGCCGTAAGCGGAAAGAAAAGTGAGTTCAGAGGGTAGCGCCTCGAGCCGGCGCTCGGGCGATCCATGACCGATTTCCTGGCGGACTCGCGGGGTCGAGGGCGGAAAATCCGTGCGCTGCGTCGATGGGCGGTTCAAGCTCTCGGCGTTCATTTCAGCGCGGTCATGGTTGAATCCACGATCTATGAAGTATTATCAGACGTCCGTGAACAAACATTATCTGCGCGAGAAAAACAGTCTTTTCTGTGGCTAGATTGCGATTGAACGAGATTTCTCCGGTGAATTTTTTCACGCGCGGGGCGCGCCCGATTCGGTCGGCGGGCGTGCGGCGGGGATCGCCAATGGCGCCGGAGCTGAATATGAACATCCACCAGATGTATTTCATCTGGTGAAATCAAAATAGCGTCAGTACGTTTCGCGCGCCATCCGGCTTGCGTCCCGGCCCTGATCGCAGCAGGGCGCCGATCAGGCAGTCAGTCTGACGCCAGTGGGGCGATTTGAACTAGAAACAAACTATTTTTACAATAAATATTGTTGAGAGCTTCATAAGTAAAAAGTACATTTTGGAGGAATGGAGCAATTTTAGATGTATATTTCTATAATCGTCTGTACGCTGTGTGGCTGGCTGCTCGCTACGGCGTTCGACGCCTTCATACTCATTCCGGCTTTCGCGCTTATTATAGGGTTTGACTTATTCATCGATCATGATGCCGCATGGGGAGCCCCGGGCATCACGCTCGAAATCGCGTTATTCGTCACAAGCCTGCAGATCGGCTATTTTGCCGGCGCCCTGTCTCCGCTTTTCCTGTCCGCTCTTGTGGGGCGAAAGATTCGCGCGCCGGACATTTTCAGAGAGGCGCCCTTCTCACGCGCGTTGCCGGGTGCTGGGCGGACGCGCATGGCGCCGCGCAGCGTCGTCGCAGCGGAGGCGTCGAGCGCTCAGAAAAAAGACACGATCAAGCCGGCGGCCGGAAATAATGGCCGGCACGCCGCTCACGGCGCGGGAGCGGCGTTGCGCACGAAAGTGAAATAGGCCGGCCGGCGGCCTTCGCGCAGCGCCTTCGCCTCGTAGCGCGTTCCGGTCCATCCCTCCCACGGCTTTCGCCAGTCGGCGGCGCTTCGGGGCATCCAGGAGAAATGCGGGGCGCGCAGAACGCGAGCGAGGGTCCAGCCGGCGTTGTCGTCGATGTCGGTGGCGAAACGCAACGCGGCGCCGGGGCGCATGATGCGCGCGAGGCGCGTCAGCATCAGGTCCGAAAGAAAGCGGCGCTTGCGCTGGCGCCGCTTCGGCCATGGATCGGGATAAAGCAGATAGACCCCGTCGAGGGCGGCGACGGGCAGCGCCTCTATGACGGCGCGGGCGTCGCCCTCATAGAGGCGGATATTGCCAAGCTCCTGCTCCTCGATGAGCATGAGCGCCTTGGCGACGCCGTTTCGAAACGCCTCGCAGCCAAGAAACAGGGCGCGCGGGTCGGCGCCTGCCGCGGCTGCGAGATGTTCGCCGCCGCCGAAGCCGATCTCGAGCCAGGTCGCGTGGGGGCTCGCCGCGGACAAGGTTTGCGGCTCAATCGGCCGCGACGGGTCGAGCGCGATTCCCGGCAGGGCGCTGAGCAGCAATTCGTCATGGCGCGCGGTCAGCCGCTTGCCCCTGCGCCGGCCGAACAATGTCGCCCGCGGCCGGGACGCGTCGGCGCCCGGATCATCTGGCTTCATGGCCGGGCTTGATCGGAAGGGCGCCGCCGCGGATGGACAGGCGGCGCCGGCGCGGTCAGGACAGATGGGCCTTGAGCTTGTCGCCGAGATCGGTTTTTTCCCAGGAGAAGCCGCCCTCCGCGTCGGCCGCGCGGCCGAAATGGCCATAGGCGGCGGTGCGCGCATAGATCGGCAAATTCAGCTTGAGATGCTCGCGGATGCCGCGCGGCGACAGGCGCATGCTCTTGCCCAGCGCGGCCTCGATCCTCTCTTCCGAAACCAGGCCCGTGCCGTGCGTATCGACATAAATCGACAGCGGCTCGGCGACCCCGATGGCGTAGGCGAGCTGGATGGTGACGCGGTCGGCGAGGCCGGCGGCGACGACGTTCTTGGCGAGATAGCGGGCGGCGTAGGCGGCCGAGCGGTCGACCTTGGTCGGATCCTTGCCGGAAAAGGCGCCGCCGCCATGCGGCGCGGCCCCGCCGTAGGTGTCGACAATGATCTTGCGCCCGGTGAGGCCAGTGTCGCCGTCGGGGCCGCCGATGACAAATTTTCCGGTCGGATTGACGTGCCAGACCGTTTCCGGGTTGATCCATCCTTCCGGCAATGTCGTGCGGATATAGGGTTCGACGATGGCGCGCACGTCGTTCGAACTCAGATTCTCGTCGAGGTGCTGGGTCGACAGCACGATCTGCGTGACGCCGACCGGCTTGCCATCCACATAGCGGACCGTGACTTGGCTCTTGGCGTCAGGGCCGAGCTTGGCGGCGTCGCCATTGCCGGACTTGCGCTCGCGCGCCAGCACCTCGAGGATCTTGTGAGCGTAATAGATCGGCGCCGGCATGAGTTCCGGCGTTTCGCGGCAGGCGTAGCCAAACATGATGCCTTGATCGCCCGCGCCTTCGTCTTTGTTGCCGGCCGCGTCCACCCCTTGCGCGATGTCGGCCGATTGCGCGTGCAGCACCACCTCGACCTTGGCGTCGCGCCAGTGGAAGCCGGCTTGTTCGTAGCCGATGTCCTTGATCGCCGCGCGGGCTGCGGCCTCGATCGCCTCGGGAGGGATCGCCGGGCCGCGAACTTCGCCGGCGATCAGGACGCGATTGGTCGTCGCCAAAGTCTCGCAGGCGACGCGGATCTGGTAGGGATCAAGCCCGGCCTTGGCCCCCTCGCGAAAGAACAGATCGACGATTTCGTCGGAGATCCGGTCGCACACCTTGTCTGGATGACCTTCGGCGACGGACTCGCTTGTGAAAAGGTAGTTTTCGCGCGCCATGGCGGCCTCCGTTGCAAGAGAAGCGCCCGGCGAGGTCGCGGCGCAGGAGTTGGAAACGAGAGGAGAAATTCAACATCCTGTTCGTTTTGTCAAGCGAATTGCGCCGTTACGTTCGTTTAAGAGAACGCTGTTTCAGGTGTGACAATGCCGCGCGAGTTCGCGCAAACCCAACGCGTGCGGGCCGAGGCGCCCGCGCGTTTTCAAGCGAAGCGGAGCCCGGTTCGCGTCAGGAAAAGGCGTGATAACAGAATATCGGAAGCGCTTTCCAAACTCATCGGATCGGAAAGCGCTCTGCAGCGCGGACCCCCGAAAGCGGGCGAGGCATTTGCGGACGGTCCGCGGGCGGACGCCGGCGGCCTTTGCGAGGCCCTGCGGCGTCAGCCCGATTTTTGTGCGCCGCACCCGACGCCCTCGACCAATCGGCGTCAAACGGGCGTTCTTGTCGGTGTTCATCCGGTCCCTGCCCGGATGCTGAAGCCTCGCAACCTCAGCTTCCCGGTTCGGACCGGACGGGCAATCTGTGGAAAGCTCACGACTAGTCGATGACCTGCACAATTCGCCGCGTCGCCGGATCGACCAGAACGGCGCGGCCGTTCACGATGGTGAAGCGGTAGCGCGGGTTGACGCCATACTCGGGCGGCACCGGGTAATAGGTCACGCCGCTAAGAGGCAACCGCGCGCCCGGCGCGAGCAACTCGTCAAAGCGGAACGCCGAGCGATGCTCGCGCAGCGCGTAGTCGCGGAAGCCGGCTTGCTGGTCGGCGCCGAGAAGGCCGCCGACCGCCCCGGTCGCGCCGCCGATCGGTCCAGCCGCCGTAGTTCCGGGGGCTGCGCCATGCGCCGCACCGCCGACGGGGCCTTGAGCGTGAGCGGCCAGCGGCGAGGCGATCAACGCCGCGAAGACCGCGATCCCAAACTTTCTTTGCATCGTTCAAGCTCCGTATTGTTCGCCATGCGCCGCCCTGGAGCGGGACGAGGAAAAGCAGCGCCCGCTTTTCCGCCCGCATCCCGCTCTAAGCCTTTGGAAACTATCACATTCATAATTTTGGATTGATTCAATCCAAAATTATGACGCTCTAACGCGGCGAACTGAGCCGGGTTCCTCGCCAACGGCTCCGCCGCCGCGGCTATCGGCCGCGGGCTTGTCTCAGCTTGAGATGGGTGCTACGCGCGCTGAATGGTTGACCTTCCCGCTTTCCCCCGCCCGTCGCCCTCCGCGCCGCCCTCGGACCTCGCGTCATGACCGTCCGCCTGCACAAGGGCGATCTGCCCGACGATGCTTTTTTTGGCGATAGCGTGGCGATCGACACGGAAACGCTGGGCCTCGTGCCGCATCGCGACCGGCTTTGCGTCGTCCAGCTGTCGGCGGGCGATGGAGCCGCCGATGTTGTGCAGATCGCGGCGGGCCAGACGCGCGCGCCCAATATCGAGCGGCTTCTCGCCGATCCCGCCATCACAAAATTGTTCCATTTCGGCCGCTTCGACATTGCGGTGCTTTTCAAGGCGTTCGGCGCGATGGCGGGGCCGGTCTATTGCACGAAGATCGCCTCGAAGCTCGCCCGCACCTACACCGACCGCCATGGTCTGAAGGATCTGACGCGCGAACTGCTTGGTCTTGAAATCTCGAAGCAGCAGCAATCGTCCGATTGGGGCAGCGATAATTTGACCGATGCGCAGCTCGCCTACGCCGCCTCCGACGTGCTGCATCTGCATGCGCTGCGGGCGCGACTTGACGCCATGCTGAAGCGGGAGGGCCGGTTCGAGATCGCGCAGGCCTGTTTCGCCTTTTTGCCGGCGCGCGCGCGGCTCGATGTGATGGGATGGGCCGACACGGACATTTTTTCCCATCAATAGCGCATTGTTTCGGCCGGATCGGCGCCGGCTTTAACCCCGCCTTGACTTCGCCTTGCTTGATTGCTGTCTGGAATGAGTCAGCCTCCGGCGTCCAGGACTTCGGGCGTCCAGGACTTCGGGCGCCGGCGACGCGCGTCTGGAGCGGGGTGAGGAAAAGTGGGGGCCGGTTTTCTGCCGCTATTCCGTTTTAAACTGCCGTGATCTGGTCAGGAAGCAAAGCGCCGCAAATGACGGAAATCCCCGCCGATACGGTTTGGCCGGAAAGCGACCGCCCCGAAGCCTGGGATCGCGATTCCGGCGCGCCGAAAGAACAGCTCGGCGACGTGCTGGACCTGACCCGTTCGCCCTGGCGCGGCGCGATCACAGAGGCAGGCCGTCACTCGGCGCGGGTGCGGTTCCTGCGCCGTGCGATTATCGCAAGCTGCGTCATCGCCGTCGCAATCGTGGCGGTGATCGCCGTGTTCGATCCGTTCCGGCGCCTGCCGCGCAACATCTCGATCGGCCAGGTTCGCGTCGATGGCACGCGGATCACGGTCGAATCGCCCAAAATCTCCGGCATTCAGAGAGACGGGCGTCCCTATGAAGTGATGGCGCGGGCCGGGATTCAGGACACGACGACGCCGAACGTCGTCGAACTGCTCGGCATCGACGCCAAAATCGGACTGAACGACGCCTCGACCTTGAAGGTGACCGCCGAGCACGGGACCTACGACAGCGTGTCCGATCATCTCGTCCTCGAGGGTTCGGCCCATAACAACAACGACTCGGGTTACGCCATCTTCATGAAAACCGCGCGCATGGATTTCAAGACCGGCGCGCTCATC
>JBKQMI010000225.1:0-15954 GCA_052146775.1 Methylocella sp.
AGATCGAAGGGATCGCGCGTCTCGCGGTCGAGCTTGTTGATGAAGGTCACGATCGGAATGTCGCGCAGGCGGCAGACCTCGAACAATTTGCGGGTGCGCGCCTCGATGCCCTTGGCGGCGTCGATCACCATGATCGCCGAATCGACGGCGGTGAGGGTGCGGTAGGTGTCCTCGGAGAAATCCTCATGGCCCGGCGTGTCGAGCAGATTATAAACGCAATCGCCATATTCGAAGGTCATGACGGATGTGACGACGGAGATGCCGCGTTCGCGCTCGATGCCCATCCAGTCGGAGCGGGTCTGGCGCCGGTTGGCCTTGGCGCGCACTTCGCCGGCGAGCTGGATCGCGCCGCCGAACAGCAGCAGCTTTTCGGTCAGCGTGGTCTTGCCCGCGTCGGGGTGGGAGATGATGGCGAAGGTTCGCCGCCTTGAAACCGGATCATTCATGTTGTTGCTAGGTGGCAAGCGGCGACGCGCATGTCAATCGCGCTGCGCGTTTTAAGAGACCGAAGGAGAGCGGCATGAGGGACGAGGACAGCGGCGACCCTTATGATTTGCAGCGCTTCGTCGACGCGCAGGAGCGGGTCTTCGAGACCGCTTGCGCGGAGCTGAAAGCGGGCCGCAAGCAAAGCCACTGGATGTGGTTTATATTCCCGCAGATCGAGGGATTGGGACGCAGTCCGACAGCGCAAAGATTTGCGATTTCCGGCCGCGCGGAGGCCGAGGCCTATCTGCGCCATCCTGTGCTTGGGCCGAGGCTGCGGCGATGCGCGGCGCTTGTGAACGCCATAGAGGGACGCTCGGCCCACCAGATTTTTGGCGCGCCCGACGATATGAAATTTCATTCTTCGATGAGTCTGTTCGGCAGCATCGCCGACGACAGCCAAGTCTTCCTCGCAGCCTTGCGCAAATATTTCGGCGGCGGAATGGACCCGAAGACGCTTGAAAGGTTGTGATCTCGGAGCGTTTTCCGATCCGATGGAATCGGAAAACGCTCTAACTTTTTGTTTCGCCGCCTTTTCTTAACGCGAACCGGCGAGCGAAACTGCGGCGGACGCGCTTCGCCCGAAGGGAATTGAGAAGAGCGGCGGCCGAAGCGAGGCATCCGCTTCGCTTGAAAATGCTCAGCCCTTCGCTCCGCGCGCCCAGAGTTCGAAGAAATGATTGACCGGGCCGCGTCCGCCGCCGACATTGAGTTCGTCCGCGGCCAGCAGCGCGCCGCTCACATAGTCTTTCGCAGCCGCGATGGCGTCGGCGAGGGCGTAGCTGCGGCCAAGATAGGCCGCGATCGCCGACGACAGCGTGCATCCCGTTCCATGCGCGTTGCGGGTTGCGATGCGGGGGGCGGAAAAGACGCGCTCCGAAGCGCCATCGAAATAAAAATCGTCGGCGGCCTCGCCCGTCGCGTCGCCGCCGGTGATGAGCACGGCTTTCGCCCCAAGCTCGTGCAGGCGTCGGGCAACTGCGCCGATGTCCTTTGCATCTTCTGGCCCCGCAAGGCCCGCGAGGCGCGCGGCCTCATCAAGATTGGGCGTGACCAGCGTCGCCAGCGGAAACAGGAATTCTACGATCGCCTGCTCGACCCCAGGCTGCGCCAAAGGGTCGCCGCTCGTCGCGCTGAGGACCGGATCGAGGACGATCACGGGGGGCCGGCGAACCGAGAGGCTCGCGGCGACAGCCTCGACGTTTTCCGCCGACCCGAGCATGCCGATCTTGACGGCGGCGATTTCGATATCTTCGAAAATCGCATCGATCTCAGCGCCGACGAACTCCGGCGGCGGCAGGAGAACATTGCGCACGCCGTTTGTGTTCTGGACGGTGAGGGCGGTGATCGCAGCCAGCCCGAAGCATTCGAGCGCCGCGAAGGTTTTGAGGTCGGCCTGAACGCCGGCGCCGCCGCTTGGATCCGAACCGGCGATGGAAAGAATATTTGGAATCATCTCAATGGTCCTGTGACGCAAGTTTCCGCCGTCGCCGGCCAAAGGTCCGCTGGCCAAGCATTCGAAAAGGCGCGGCGAGGGCGTGGAAAAGAGCGAAGCCACTGATGAGACCGGCCCCGCCCAGAATAAATCCTTCGCTCGTTACGGGAACGGCGGGCTCATAACTCGCATAGGCCCGGCGCGCGATCAAGGGGTCGAAATCGGAAGCGAGCGCGACCAGCCTCCCCAGAGGGCCAGCCTGCGCTATCGCGGCGTTCGCGCCGGAGAGCTTTTGCAGACGCTGCGCGATTTCGCTCATCTGCCGGCCGCGCTCTTGCACGAATTCGTCGCTATCGCGCGAGAGGCGCGCGATGCCCTCCGCTTCGGACAGTCCGCGCCGCGCGGCATCCGCGTCGAATTCGGCGACGATGTTCTGCAGCTCATCAATCGCGCCGCCGCGCCTTTGCCTGTATTGCTCAGCGTATTCAGGGATTTGCGACGCGGTCAGCCCCATCAGGGCGCCGACGAAAAGAGCAAGCCTCGACGTCGGCACGCGTTTCGTCCTGTTTTGGCCGCGGCGCCAGATGACGGAGTCAAGGATATGGGCGCGGCCGCCGCGGTTCAACCGGCGCGGCGATGAAAGCTCCGGGCAATCGCGTTTGCGGCAATCCGAGAGTCCGACAATCTCGGCGCTGAAGCGCGGCCGATCTCTTTAGGTCGGATCTTCGCGGTGCAGGTCGTGCAGAGTCACGCCTTGCGAGAGAGACGAGCGCCGCAGCCATTCGGGATGGCGGAGCGTGCGCAAAGTGTCCTCATAGCCGGATTCCCGATGCTCGCGCATCGAGGTGCCGGAAAATTCATAGTCCCGCGCATGTCCTTCGTAATTCTTGTGCTGATAGATGAGATGCACGATATTGACCATGGCGGGTTTGTCCGCCTCGATGATCATCGCGCGCTCCTCGGGCGTAAGTTTTTCCGCGGGAATGCGCTTCAGCGCATCGATCAGGCGCATTTTGAGATTATAGGTGCGCGCGAAGGCGTCGGTGTTCTGACGCGTGCGGCTTGAGAACATGATCTCCTTCTGACGCGTCAGCACGTCCGACATATGGCGGGGCAGGGCGCCGCGCGCGCTGAACAAATCAACCTGGAACACCAGTGAGGATTGATGCTCCTCCTGGTCCAGCAAATATTGCAGCGGCGTGTTCGAGACGAGGCCGCCGTCCCAGTAATATTCGCCTTCGATCTTCACCGCCGGGAGGGCCGGGGGAAGCGCGCCGGAGGCCATGATGTGCTCGGGGCGGATGCGCTGCTTGTCGCTGTCGAAGTAGATGAAATTGCCGGTGCGGACGTTGACCGCGCCGACGCTGAGCCGCTTGCGGCCGTCGTTCAGAAGGTCGAAGTCGATGAGGCTTTCGAGCGTCGTCTTCAGGGCGGAGGAATCATAATAGCTGGTCGCGCCGTCGGCGCCTGGCCATTGCAGCCAGGGATTGGTCTGCCGCGGCTGAAAAAATCCGGGTTGACCCATGAGGAGCGTGAAGAGCGAACTGGTCTGATTGCGCAGGTCGCGGAAATGATCGCCTTGCGGCGTAAAGCTCCAGATTTTCCGGCCCGAAACAGTGTTCCAGAATGCTTCGAGGTTTTTCAGGCGATTTTCCGGCGCATTGCCGGCGATGAGCGCGGAATTGATCGCGCCGATCGAGACGCCCGAAATCCAGTTCGGCTCGACGCCGGCTTCGCTCAGCGCCTGAAAGACGCCGATCTGATAGGCGCCGAGGGCGCCTCCGCCCTGCAAAACGAGCGCGACGCGGTCATAGCCGCGCGCGATTGTTGCGACGTCTTCGGTTTTTCCCCTGACGCGGGTCGGGCGCATTTCATTCATCGAACGTCCTCAAGCGATCGCCGCCTGGCTCCAGGGAGCGCCTTCGGAGCAAGCGTAACCTTTGGCGCCTATCCGCGCCGTGTGACAAGCCATTAACGGTCTTCGCCTGCGCGGAGCTTGCGGCTTCAGGCCGGCATTGTGAGCAGGCCCGCCCCACCATCGGAGCCGCCAAACAGCAGCCGGCGGCCGGCGTCGTCCCATGAGAGAGCCGTGATGGCGCCCTCCGGTCCCGTGGCCGCGCGCACCAGAAGTTCGGCGCCGTCGGGAAGGCGCACGAGCAGGATCAGCCCATCGGCGTAGCCCTGCGCCAGCACCGGGCTCTTTGGATGGAAGGCGACGCAACTGACCTTGGCGGGGCGCACGCCGCATTCAAGCGGCGGCTTGTTGACCGGCCCCTCTTTCGAGTTGAACGGCCAGACGACGCCGGCTTCGGCGCCCGACGTCGCGAGCCACTGGCCGTCGGAGGACCAGGAGAGCGAACGCGGCTTGGCCGGATAGCCGCTGAGGCGCAGATCCTTCTTGTCGGAGATGCGCCAGGCATGCAGCGCATTCTCCTGCATCGCGGTCACGACAAAGCGCCCATCGGGCGAGACCGTGATGTCGAGATGCGAGCCCTTCCAATGCAGATCTTCCGGCGCGGCCGCGGCGTTCGGAAACCACAGGCTCGCGCCATTGTAGTGCGAGATGGCGAGCCTGTAGCCTTTGGGCAGGAAAGCGAGGCCGCGGACTGTTGAGGGCGCCGCGAGCGTCCTGATTTCGCCCTTGGCGTCGCGGGCGAAAACCTGCTTGCCCGTCGACCAGGCGAGGGCGCCGTCTGGCCGTCCGGCGAGCGCGTCGATCCATTTGCCTTTTTCATGCGCGATCTCGCGCACGCCGCCGTCCGCCGCGATCAGCGCGATCCTGCCGTCGTCGCCCCCGGTCGCGAGCGCCGCGCCGGCCTTGGCGGCGACGAGGATGGCGGCGCCCGGATGGACGGCGACCCGCCGCATGTCGCCGGCGCCGGCGAAGAGCACATGGCCGTCGCCGAGCGCAAGCGCGGGCGTCTCATCAATAAAGGCGGCGGCCGTCACCGGCGCGCCGGCATCGAACGCGGCGACATTCGAAGTCAGCGAAGTCCGCGTGGGTTGCGAAGGCGCCATCGGAATCCGCTCAGGCCGCGCAGGCTAAAAAGGCGTCGCGGATTTCGTCCTGCTTCAGGTCGCGGCCGATGAAGACGACGCGGCTGATGCGTTTTTCGTCCGGCTTCCAGTCGCGCTGGAGATCGCCGTCGAGGATCATATGGACGCCCTGAAAGACGAAGCGCTTTGGCTCGTCCTTGAAGGCGAGAATGCCTTTGGAGCGCAGGATCGAGGCGCCTTCGGTCTGGATGTAGCCGTTGAGCCAGGGCATGAATTTATCGGGATCAACATCGCCCTCGATGGTGAGGGCCACCGATTGCATGTCCTCATCGTGGTAATGCTTCAGGCCGTGCGAGGATTCCTCACGATGCTCATGTTCGTGATGATCATGCGCGTGATCATGATGATGATCATGTTCATGCGCGTGATCGTGCGCGACCGCGACTTCAAGGAATTGCGGCTCGATTTCGAGGATGCGGTCGAGATCGAAGGCGTTGCGGGCGAGCACCTCCGCGATCGGAACCGCGCATTTCACGGTCTTGTGGAGCTTCGCATAGGGATTGATGGCGCGGATGCGCGCCTCGACTTCGGCGAGTTCCGCGGGCGTCACGAGATCGATCTTGTTGAGAATGATGACGTCGGCGAAGGCGATCTGGCTTTTGGCCTCGGGCGCGTCTTTTAACCGGTCGACCAGCCATCTGGCGTCGGTGACGGCGACCACCGCGTCGAGGCGCGCCGCGTTCTGGACATCCGCGTCGACGAAGAAGGTTTGCGCCACGGGCGCGGGATCGGCGAGGCCGGTGGTCTCGACGATGATGGCGTCGAACCTGCCCTTGCGCTTCAAAAGCCCTTCGATGATGCGGATGAGATCACCGCGAACCGTGCAGCAGACGCAGCCGTTGTTCATCTCGAAGATTTCCTCGTCGGCGCCGACGATGAGGTCGTTGTCGATGCCGATCGCGCCGAACTCATTGACGATGACGGCGAATTTCCGGCCATGGTCCTCCGACAGGATGCGGTTCAAAAGCGTCGTCTTGCCGGCGCCGAGATAGCCGGTGAGCACGGTGACGGGAATTTTTTCGGCCATAATACGGGTCTCCGAAGGGCTTGGCGCGGGAGAGCGCATCGCCCGAACATAGGAGACGCGAGCGCCGCCGCCAACCTGCGCGCGTTTCGCCCGGGTCAAATCCCCGCGACGCGGGCGGCCTGCGCGCTTAGAGCTGGAGAACTGGCCGTAAATTTGCCGCTGCATGATGTCTGGCAAAACTGGTCTGTTATTATGCAGGCGGAGGAGATGTCGATGATTGCCCCTTATAGCGTCAATCTGTTTTCCTATGGGACCTTGCAGCTCGAAAGCGTCCAGATGGCGTCCTTCGGCCGTTTGCTGAACGGCCAGGCTGACACCATGCCGCACTATCGCAAGGACATGATCGAAATCACGGATCCGGAAGTGGTCCGCACTAGCGGCGAAAGGTTTCATCCAATCGTCAGCGCGTCCGAAGACCCGTCCGACGAGGTCGAAGGAACGCTCTTCCGGATCACGCCGGACGAATTGGCGGCGGCTGATCGATACGAAGTTTCCGACTACAAGCGCATCGAAGTAACCTTGAAATCCGGCCTTGTCGCATGGGTCTATGTCAAGCTCTGACTCGGTCCGGCGCAGTCCTTCATCGGTCGGTCGAGCTTACTCTCACATAATATTCGGAGACGTCATGAAACTGTTTATGTTTTATATTAGTGGAGACTGTGGAGCGGGATGCAAGCGGAAAAGTGATTCCCACTTTTCCTCATCCGGCCCTATTTCGCGAGCGCCGCCGCCAACCTGCGCGAATTTCGCTCCGTTCAAATCGCCGGGAAGAGGCGGCCCGCGGGCGTTCGGGTCTTTCCGATCCGATAGAGTCGGAAAACAGGCCTAACGCTTTGTTCTAACGAACTTTCCAGACGCGAGAAGGCGTCTATCTCGCGCGAAGGCGCTGTGCGGCGTTTTACGATCGCGGCGCCTCAAATCCGGCGGCCGCGCGGCAATTTTGGCGTTCGCTCGGCGCGAAGGAGCGGATCGCAGCAGAACTCGACGCCAGAGAGGCGGGACGGATTACACGCTTACGACGGGATTTCCGAAACGGGTCTTGACCGCAGCGACGGCGCCATTTCGCTGACATTCCATAAATCCTATGCTTTCACGCGCGCCATGGAGATGGATACGGGGCAAGCTCGTGTTGTGCTTGAGATGGGCTGGAAATAATCCGCCAAATCGCGTGGTCGCCGCTGTGCGAAAGCCCAACTCTTTGCAAAGGGCGAACTCGCGTTCGCCACAGCTTTTTGCGTCGCCGTAGGGATAGGCAAAATGGCGTATGGCGCTGTTGATGAGATCCTCCAGATAAGTAGCGTTCGCCAGAATTTCGGCGCGCGCGGCGCCAACACTCAATTGCGCCAGATGCGGGTGGCTGTCCGTATGTCCGCCGATCTCGACAAGGGGATCTGCGGACAGATCCCGCAACTCGGCGGCATTCAGGGCGTCCGCGTCCAATACCTGCTCAGCGCTGATATTTTCACGGCGGGCGAGTCGATGGATCTCTTCCACATCGATTTCACCTTTGTCAATACATTGAACAATACGCTGAAACGCCGCTGCTTTCTGCTCAGACGTAGAGGTCGAAAAGACTCTTCCGCCCAAATCGAGCTTATCCTGGTCATGGCGACGGATTAGCTCTCTCAGGGCGCCCCACCATTGATCAATGCGTCGTTCAAGAAACGCTGTTGTCACAAACACCGTGAAGGGCTTGTTGTATTTTTTGAACAAGGGCAGCGCCACTGTCAGATTGTTGCGGTATCCGTCATCAAATGTAAAACAAACGAATTGTTTCGTATTTCCTGTCGCAAGCCTCTCAATCGCCGCATCGAGCGAAATGACGTCGATGTCATTTGCGATGTAATATTTAAGCATAAGCTCAAGAAATTTGCTACTTATTTGAAGATTAGGATCCACGAGATCGTTTTTGTCCTGGACCACGCCGTGCCCCATGATGATCGCCCCCAACCCTTTGTGACGGCGGCCGATCAATGCGTCAGCGCGTGTCTTGTGAGCGATCTCCGAGGCTGCTCGTAAAAACGAATAGTTCACCGCAATTCCCTCCGGGATCCATCGTTGCGCTCTTCGGCGCTCATGCTATGGGTAAACGCCTTTCATTCTTTACTTCCTTCATTCCGTTTTGACACGATGTCAGGCCGTTGGAGGATCGTCAAGACAACGAATAGATCATTTCTGTTGCGTATATTCCGCTGCTTGCGCAATACAGCGGCCCCTGTTTTCCTATCTGCGGGACAATGGCGCCGACGCGCGCCTGGAAGAATTGTTCTTTGAGCAGGGGGCGGCGTGAAAATAATTTTGATGTGCGACGCCATCGCCCCCCAGGGCGGCGCCGCAAAGATTGGCTTCGACCTTGTTCAATCGCTCGCGGGGCAAGGCGTCCCGATGGAAGTCCTTGTCGGGGAAACCTACAAGGGCGAGCTGGCGCGCGACATTCCCGTCATTTCCCTGGGGCAGCAAAAACTTCTTCTCACCGACCCAAAGATCGGCATTGTCCGAGGCCTGTTTAACAAGGCCGCGCATGACGCGGTCGCCAAACTTATCGACCTGGCAGACACCCCGGACACCGTCTACATCGTCAACTCTTGGTCTCAGATCCTCTCGCCTTCGATTTTTGCGGCGCTGGGCCGCGTTTCCCGACGCGTTCTTGTCTACGCTCACGACTACTTCCTCGCCTGCCCGAATGGAGGCTACTTCGATTTCGGCCGTGAAGAGCTGTGCGAGCGCGTTCCGCTTTCGTTGTCTTGCCTTGCGACGCAATGCGACAAAAGAAACTACGCGCAAAAAATGTGGCGCACCGGCGTCGGAGCGATGCGGCGGCTCAACTGGGATTTCGGCCGCAACGGCTCAAAGATCGTCGTCGTGCACGAAGGCATGGTCGAACATCTCGCCAGGGCCGGCATAGCCGAGCAGTCCGTCGTCGTCGTGCGCAACCCCTCCAAGCCTTTCACAGCGGCGCCGATCAAGGCCGAACGTAATCTCGGGATCCTGTATGTCGGATCGTTGACTGTGGAAAAAGGCGTCGACGTGCTTGTCGACGCTCTCAGTGAGCGCCCCTGGACGCTGAATCTGTTCGGCCAGGGCGGGGTGCGTCTACCGCCGGCGCCGAATATAATTGCACACGGGTTCCAGTCCCATGAAATAATTGGCCGCACGGCCGAGAGCTGTCGCGTCCTCACCATGCCGTCGAGGGTCCGTGAAACCTTCGGACTGTCAGCTCTCGAGGCCTTGGGCGCCGGCATCCCCATCATCGTCAGCCGTCAAGCACAATTGTCTAGCGACATCGAGACTCATCAATGCGGCTTGGTTCTGCCAATAGTGGATAAAGCCTCGCTTCTTGAAGCGGTTGACGAACTGTTCGGCGATGATGGCCGAACCGCGGAATTGAGCCGCCGGGCGTCCCGCGCCCATGCTTTGATGTCCCCATCTTTTGACGTATGGACGGCGCAGATTTTGCGTGTCTGCCAATCGATGCTGACGTCCGATGCGACCCGGGCCGCCTCACACGTTTTGTCGGTCCCGAAGGCAAGTCAGGCCCGATGAGCTTCGGGCCGCGACCTCGTCCGACCAGCCATTGCATCCAACACCACAGCAGCATCAACGAACCATTATCCGACATCGTTAGAACGTGGTCAAATTCCAACAGTTTGGAGTGGGATGCGGGCGGAAAGCCGATTCCAGCTTTTGCTCATCCCGCTCACGTTTAGTTGGCGAGCGCCGCGGTCAACTGCTTGATGTTGTTGTGCATCATGTCGATATAGTTTGATGCGGGTCCGTCCGCGGGCGAGAGCGCATCGGAATAGAGCGCGCCGCCGATCGTCGCGCCGCTTTCTTCGGCGATCCTTTTGGCCATACGCGGATCGGTGACGTTTTCGAGAAACACGGCGGGGATCTTTTCGGCCTTGATCTGGCGAATGATCCTGGCGACGTCCCTGGCGCTCGCCTCCGTCTCCGTCGAGACGCCTTCAGGCGCGATGAATTTGAAGCCGTAAGCCTCGCCGAAATAGCCGAAAGCGTCATGCGTGGTGATGATTTCGCGCCGCTTCGCGGGAATCGTGGCGAGAGCCGTGCGCACTTGCTTATCGAGCTCGGCGAGCTTTGCGAGATAGGCGGCGGCGTTGGCGCGATAGGCGTCGGCATCGGCCGGATCGACGGCGATCAAGGCGTCGCGGATATTGGCGATATAGATTTCGGCGTTGGGGATGGACTGCCAGGCATGCGGATCGAGGCCGATCTTGCCGTCCTCCTCCATCTTGCGCGGGGCGATCCCTTTCGTCGCGACGACGATCGGCGCCTTGGCGCCCGAGGCTTTGATCAGGCGGTCGAGCCAGCCTTCGAGCCCCAGCCCGTTAACGAGGATCAGCTTGGCTGCATTGAGATTTTTCGCGTCCTCGGGCGAGGGTTGATAGACATGGGCGTCGCCGTTCGGGCCGACCAGCGAAATGACCTCGACGCGATCGCCGCCCACATTGCGGGCGAGATCGGCGAGGATCGAGAAGGTCGCGACGACCGGCAGTTTGGCCGGCGCCTGCGCCAGCGCCGGCGAGAGACAGGCGAGAACGCTCAGGACGACAAAAGTTATAACATTACGTCTATTTGGCATGGGTCTTCCTTTGGGTCAGTCGATCGGAGATTCAGGCTTCGAGATGGCGGCGCGGCGGCAGACGTCGCAGCACGCCGCCCGCGGGACCGAAAACAAGGGCGAGCAGATAGAACGCGCCCGTCATGAGGATAATCAACGGGCCGGAGGGCAGCCCGGCGTAAAACGAGATGACGAGGCCGATGTAGCTTGCAAGCATGCCCAGCGCCGCGGCGATCGCGATGATGGCGCTGATGTCTTTTGCGATCAGGCGGGCGCTGGCGGCCGGCAGCATCATCATGCCGACCGCGAGCAGCGTGCCGAGCGCGTGGAACCCGCCGACGAGATTGAGTACGACCAGCGTCAGAAACAGGATTTGCGTCGGCCCGCCCGCGCGCCCGACCGAGGCGAGAAAGCCGGGATCGACGGTCTCCATCACAAGGGGACGATAGAGCAGGGCGAGGCCGATCAGGGTGAGGCTCGCGATCGAAGCGAGGAGGAGCAAGGTCGCGTCGTCGAGCGCGAGCACGCTGCCGAACAGCACATGCAAGAGATCGATGTTGGAGCCGCGCAGCGAAATGATGGTGACGCCGAGGGCGAGCGAAATGAGATAGAACGCCGCCATCGAGGCGTCTTCGCGCAGGTTCGTGGCTCTGGCGACGACGCCCGATCCGACCGCGACGAGAAGCCCCGCGATGAGACCCCCGATGGTCATGGGTCCGAGCGAGAGGCCGGCGAGGAGATAGCCCATCGCCGCGCCCGGCAGAATCGCGTGGGCCATGGCGTCGCCCGTCAGCGCCATGCGGCGCAGAATGAGAAACACCCCAAGGGGCGATCCGGCGATGGCGAGCGCGAGGGCGCCGACCAGCGCGCGGCGCATGAATTCGAATTCGATGAAAGGCGAGATAAAAAAATTGTACAAACGCGGCTCCGGTTGGATTTCAGAGGGCCGGATCGAGCGGAAGCTTGAGCCCGGTCAGGCAGCGTGCGCGCAGGGCGGCGCGTCCCTGTCGAAGGCTTCGACCATGGCGCGCGCCTTCAAAAGGTTTTGCTGCGTCAGCACGTCGCTGGTTTTACCCCAGGCGATCTTCTCCCGCGCGAGCAGCAGCGTCTGCGGGAAATGCGCGCAGACCATCTCCTCGTCATGCAGCACGGCGAGCACGGTGCGCTTCTCGCTGTTCCAGCGCGCGACGAGGCCGAGCAGGTCCGACACCGTCTTCGAATCGATGGCGGTGAAAGGCTCGTCAAGGAGAATGATCGCCGCGTCCTGAAGCAGGAGGCGCGCGAAAAGCATGCGCTGCAGCTGGCCGCCGGAGAGCGTGCCGATGGCGCGAAGCTCGAAGCCTTCGAGGCCGACCGCCGCGATGGCGTCTTCGACTTTGGTCAGCTCACGTCGCGCGACGGCGCCGAACAGGCCGCAGCGCGACCACAATCCCATAGCGACGACATCGAGCACATTGATCGGAAAGCTGCGGTCGATCTCGGCCGCCTGCGGCAGATAGGCGATGTCGCGCGCCCTCGCATGCGGCAACGCGACCGCGCCGGAGAGCGGCTTCAGAGATCCAGTGATCCCCTTCAACAAGGTCGATTTTCCGGCGCCGTTGGGGCCGCAGATCGCGAGCAGGGCGCCGCTCTCGACGTCGCCATCGAGGTGATGCACGGCCGGATGGCGGTCGTAGCCGAGGGTCAGATCACGGAAACGGATGGCGGCGCTCATCAAATGATCCTCCATCAAATGATCCTCAATGCAGCGCCCAATAGACCAACGCCCACAAGGCGGCGACGAGCGCCAGCGCCCCGCCGAGGCGGGCGAAAGCCGACAGGCGCAACAGCGAAAAGCCCGGCGCGGCCGAAATCCTGTCCGCCGTCAGAGCGGGATGAGCGAAAGCAGCAACCGCTTTTCCGCCCGCATCCCGCTCTAAACTATCGTGATCCAAGCGGTGCGAATGCGAATGCGCCAGTCCCATGAGTCTGTCTCCTGATGTTACTTTATAACATAAGCTCTGCGTCCGGCAAGGCCAAGACCAGAATCGTCGCGCTGCGGGGCGCGGATCAACGCTTCGTGGATTGGAATCGCCCGGGGAGTTTGATAGGCAAGCTCATGACAAAAGCGACCCGCCAATTCGCATTGATCCTGCTCGGCCTCGCCCTTGGCCTCTCGGTCATCGCCGGTTTCGCCTTCCGCGATCATGGCGGGAGCGGCGGGCAGGGCGTCGCCGCCATAGGCGGACCCTTCGCGCTCACCGCGCCGGACGGGCGCACGGTGACGAACGCGGATCTGGAGGGCCGCCCCTACCTCGTTTTCTTCGGCTACACCCATTGCCCGGATCTCTGTCCGACGACGCTGTCGGAGATTTCCACTGTTTTCAAGGAGATGGGCGCCGACGCGAAAATCTCGGCGCTGTTCGTCACCATCGATCCGGAGCGCGACACGCCGCAGACCCTTGGGACCTATCTTGAAAGCTTCGATCCGCGCATTATCGGACTGCATGGCGACCCGGCGCAGACCAAGGCGATCGCACAGGCCTTCAAGGTCTATTTCAAGAAACAGTCGGGCGAAAACGGCGACTATACGATGGACCACACAGGGGTCGTTTATCTGATGGACAAGCGCGGCCGTTTCGTCAACGCCTTCAATCTTGAGCGACCCGCGAAAGACGCCGCGAACGAACTGGCGAACTATCTTTAGGCGTTCAGAGCGGGATGGGGGCGGAGAACCGGCGAAGAAGCGAGGTTTCCGCTTTTCCTTCATCGCGATCCGAAAGACGATCGTTTCAAAAGAAGCCGAGCGGAAAATATTTGAGATAGAGTTCCGTATAGACGCCTTTCGCCGCGAGATCGGCCAGCGCGTAGTCGAGCGCCTGCCGCAAGGGCGCATCGTCTTTCTTCACCGCGATGCCGACGCCATCGCCGAAGAAGCGGCTGTCGAGGAACGGACCGCCGACAAAGACGCAGCATTTGCGCCCCTCCTGTCCGTTCAGCCAGAGGCTCAAAGCCGCGCCGTCGCCGAAGAACGCATCGATTTCGCCCGCGCCGAGCGCCTCGGTCAGCGCCTTTTGCGTCTCGAAGGTCTTAACGGTCGCCCCTTGAAAGAAGGTGACGAGAAAAGCCTCGTGCGCGGTCTTTGCGATGACCCCGATCGTTTTGCCGCGAAGGGTTTCGGGCGTCGCGTCGCGCGGCGGCGCCGACTTCAGGGCGACGAAACGCGCGGGATTTTTCATATAGGGCGCGGTGAAATCGAGGTGCGCGCGGGCGGCCTCATCGATCCGCAGCGAGGCGATGATCGCGTCGCCCTCGCCGGCGTTAAGGCTGCCCGCCAACGTATCGAAGCGGCGGGCCTGAATCGTGCAGGCGAGTTTCAGATCCTCGCAAATGGCGCGCGCCAGATCCACGTCGAAACCGGCGAGCGATCCATCCGGCAGAGCAAAATGGAACGGGGGATAATCGTCGTCGGTGAGGAAGCGCAGACTGCGTAGGCCGGCAAGGTCCGGCTTCGCCGGCCGGGCGTGCGGATCCCAGAAGGTGGGGCTGAATATTTTGGGCTCGGCCCGAACGGGAGCCACGCAGAGGAGCGCGCCGCCCAGAACCAGAAGGGCGACGCAATTGCCGATTTTACGCAGCCCTGTGCGAAATCTGGCGGTCTTTCCGGCCGCCGCCCGTGTCATGCTATATGTCATGCTATGATTTTGTTTCCAGATTGATCAGAATAGGACGAAAGCGCTTTTATGACCAGAGCTTTACCACCGCAGACCGGCGGCGAAGAGCGCCCGATCATGACGGGGCTCGCGGCGCTGCCGGCGTTCC
Source organism: Methylocella sp. (assembly GCA_052146775.1). Classification (GTDB taxonomy): domain Bacteria; phylum Pseudomonadota; class Alphaproteobacteria; order Rhizobiales; family Beijerinckiaceae; genus Methylocapsa. Next base: position 14,386 of record JBKQMI010000225.1, read on the forward strand.
TCGATCTGAAGGGCAGGCGCGTCGTGCTCGCCGGCGGCTCGACCGCCGCGCTCTGGAAGGCGGAACTGGCGCAGGCCGCCGGAGCTGACGTCGATGTCTATAGCGCCGAACCCTGCGCTGGCCTCCTCGATCTTGCGCGCGAACGCCCGTCCGTGCGCCTCGTGCGGCGCGCGTTTCGGGCGGACGACATGAACCGCGCAGCGCTTGCGATCGGAGACATCGAGGGCGCGGCGGAGGCGGCGGAATTTCGCGCCGCCGCGCGGGCCTTCGGCGCGCTCGCGAACATCATCGACAAGCCCGCTCTTTCGGATTTCCAGTTCGGCGCGATCGTCGACCGCTCGCCGCTTGTCGTCGCCATCTCAACGGACGGCGCCTCGCCGATCCTGGCGCAGGCAGTGCGGGGACGAATCGAAGCGGTTCTGCCCGCCGCCATCAAGCTCTGGGCGGCGGCGGCCAAAGGCTGGCGCGCGCCGTTGAAGGCGCTGGCTTTGGCGCAAGAGACGCGCCGCCGCTTCTGGGAGCTGTTCAACGCGAGAGCTCTCGCCGCGGGTTCGGCGCCTCCCGGCGAAGGGCTGTTTACGGAGCTGCTGGACGAGGCGAGGAGGAAGCCTGGCGTGTCGGTGGGCAGCGTCGCCCTTGTCGGCGCGGGGCCGGGCGATCCCGAACTTCTGACGCTGAAGGCGCTTCGAATGCTGCAGTCGGCCGACGTCGTCCTCTACGACGATCTCGTGGCGCCGGCGATCGTCGACATGGCCCGGCGCGAGGCGGAGAAAATTCCCGTCGGCAAACGCGGCTATAAGCCGTCCTGCAAGCAGGATCACATCGTCGCCCTGATGATCGAACTCGCCGCCAAGGGAAAGCGAGTCGTCCGGCTGAAGGGCGGCGATCCGATGGTGTTCGGGCGCGCGAGCGAGGAAATCGCGGCGCTGCGCGGGGCGGGAATCCCGATCGAAATTGTCCCGGGCGTCACCGCGGCGCTCGGGGCCGCGGCGTCCTTGCAGATTTCTCTGACCGAACGCGCGACGGCGCGCCGACTGCAGTTCATCACCGCGCATGCGCATGACGGCAAGCTGCCCGAGGACATTGACTGGCGCGCGCTCTGCGATCCGCGCGCTTCGAGCGTCGTCTATATGGGCGCGAGGACGCTGGGTCCTCTGGCCGAGCGCCTGCTGACGCATGGGATCAACCCCGCGACGCCGGCGCTGCTCGTCGAACGCGCGACCTGCCCCGACGAGCGCCGCATCGCGGGAACGATAGCGACGCTGCCGGCCCAGGCCGCCGCGCGGGCGCCGTCGGGACCCAGTCTCATTTTGATTGGCGCGGTTTTTGCTTCGTCCGCCGAGGTCGATCCGGCGCTTCGATTGGCGCAAGAGGCGGCGGAGTGAAGCTTCGGCGCGCGAAGAAGCGGAGAACCTCCTACCCTTGCTGTTGAGAATCGGCGCGCCCAACTCCGTCTCCAGGGTATCGGGCTCCATTTTTAACAGGACCAGCCGGGGGGAAAGGGGCAGAGTTTTAGTCACCTGGGCCTCCTGCCGGGCCCCCGCCTTTTTGGAACTGGCGATCCACACC
>JBKQMI010000226.1:0-2848 GCA_052146775.1 Methylocella sp.
TAGCGGTAGTCGATCAGCGTGTTGAGGCCGCCGACGCATTCGACGACGACATCGCCGCCGCGGCCGCCGTCGCCGCCGTCCGGGCCGCCGAATTCGATGAATTTCTCGCGCCGGAACGACAGGCAGCCGGCGCCGCCGTCGCCTGATCTGATGTAAACTCTGGCCTGATCGAGAAACTTCATGGTTTGTCCGCCCGGACATGAGTATGGCGTGGCGCCGATTAATTCAAGGGCGCGATGCGGTGACGACGCCGTCATGGCCGGGCTTGGCCCGGCCATCAAAACAATAGCGTCCTCGATTGGATGCCCGGGTCAATCCCTGGATAAAGTCCGGGGACGGGCATGACGCCGGGCGCGAAGAACGAGGTTTTCGCCTATGCCTGACTTTGCTGCGCCAAAGCGAGGATCGCCGCCATTTCGTCGGGCGCCTGATGCGCCATCGCGGGCAGACGCCGGGTCGACCGGTTCGCGGCCCAGCGATTGCGGCCGAGCTGGAAGCGGTCGCAGGAATGCAGGCCGCCGCGCGCGGGGAGCAGGTCAAGCCCCGAATCGACATAGGTGAACCCGCATTTCTCCAGCACCCGGCGCGAGGCGGGGTTCTCGGCGCGCACATTGGCGAGGATGCGCTCGGCCCCGGTCAGGGCGAACAACGCCTCGACCAGCGCCCGCGCCGCCTCAGTGGCGTAGCCCTTGCTCCAGAGGAAAGGCGCAACCATGAAGCCGAACTCGATCTCGCCGGCGTCGGAGAGCATCGCGCTGACGAGGCCGATCGCATGGCCGGCGCCCTGCTTTGCTGCGTTCTTCTGGGTGATCGCGAGCACAAGCGCTTCGCCATTGGCGTTGTCCGCCCGCGCGCGGAAAATGAACCGCTCCGCCTCGCCCGGCGGATAGGGATGCGGGATACCGGCGGTCATTTGCGCGGTTTCGGGAAGGCTGGCGAAACTCCTGATCGCAGGCGCGTCACAGGCGCGCGGCCAGCGCAGCCAAAGCCTTTTTGTTTCAAGGCGGAAGATGTCGTCGCAGGTAAGATCCGGGAACATAAAGACTCCTCCTGGCCAACCTCGAACGGTCCGGCGTTGTAGAGCTTTGTTTTCTTCTCGTCCCGCGCCAACCTCCCGTGCTGGTTTTCTCCCGCAATCTCGCCAGAAGGGACCGCGCTATTCCGCGGCTTGTCCGGCCTCGACTGTCGGCGCGGCGATGACCGAGACATAGGCGCGGCCATTGCCTTTGGTCACGAACTTGATTTTGCCCTCAGTCAGGGCAAACAGCGTATGGTCCGTGCCGATGCCGACATTGGCGCCGGGATGCCACGTCGTGCCGCGCTGGCGCACGATGATGTTGCCGGGGATGACGGCTTCGCCGCCGAATTTCTTGACGCCAAGACGCCGTCCCTTCGAGTCGCGGCCGTTGCGGGACGAACCGCCTGCTTTTTTATGCGCCATCGATCTGGCTCCAAATCCTTCTGCGATAACGCTTCAAGCGTGCATCGCCTCATTACGTTGACGGATATTTGCGTCGAATATTTGTCAGGACTTGACGATTGCAAGAGCTACGGGCTCCAGCGCGTCTAGCAAATCCTGTTCCAATTCGCCGACTAAAGCATTTTTCGATCCCATGGAATCAAAAAATAACTTCAATTTTTAGATTCGTCGCATTTTCTTCACGCGAAGCGGCATTTACTTCGCCTGAAAATGCTCTAGGCCTCCGCCGCGTCGCCGCCGAGCGAAGTGATGCGCACCAGCGTCAGATCCTGACGGTGCCCGCGCTTGCGCTTGGAGTTCTGCCGCCGCCGCTTCTTGAAGGCGATGACTTTCGGCCCGCGCTTCTGCTCGACGATCTCGCCGGAAACGCTGGCGCCCTCGATGAAGGGCGCGCCGACGCGCGGCTCGCCGTCGCCGCCGAGCATGAGCACGTTGTCGAAGGTCACGGCGTCGCCAGGATTTCCGGCGAGGGTCATGACCGTGATGGCGTCGCCGGCGCTGACGCTATATTGCTTGCCGCCGGTTTTGATGACTGCGAACATTCTTTTTCCTCATGTTCGATCCGGCGCTTTCCGGATTGGCGTCCGGAGGCCGGCTTTTTGGCAGTTGTCGAAAAGTGTTTTCGCCACTGTTCGAGGCTCGATTTTCGCAGCTTAAGCCCAAACCCTGGGCAAAAGCCCCACGGCGAAATCCTCAAGGACCTGGCCTTCGGGCTTATCCTTCGGGCGCGCTCCGCAAGGGAGTGGCAGTCCGGGCCGCGCAACGAAAAAACGCGGCCTGAACGCCGCGCTGAGATGCAGGATGAGTTACAGAACCGCTTCGCTTTTGTCAACCCGATCTTTGGCGGCCGGATCTTTGGCGACGACGTCGGCGGATCTCGCGAAGCTCGCGGACGGTGCTTGGAGCGCCCTTGGGTCCGCGCGGCGGCGCCGTGGCGGCATGCGCCGCATTTGGGCCATGTTCGGCGGGCTTTGTCTTTCATCGTCTTTCATGCGCCGCGACCTGCTGGCGCGCGCGATTCGGCGTCCAAGTCCGGGAAAGGATTGGTCCTTATAGGTCCGGCGCATATTAGAGCGGCATGCGGAAAAGCGGCATCGTCTTTCCGCCCATATCCAGCTCTAAATTATTGGAATCGATCACGTTTATGCTCTGGGACGGATTCAACCCAAAGCCATTGTGATCTAAGACGCGGTTTCGGCGCGCCGCAGGCGCGTGCGGAATGGCGAGCGGCGGGCCAGGACGCGCCGCGCAACCAATCGGCGGAGAAGAGCAGCGCATTGGCCAGGGTCGGAAAATCGCCATTCGGAAAGTCGGCATGACGCTCAATGCGCCAATCGATGCGCCGATTCATGGCTATCGCGTTGGGGG
>JBKQMI010000227.1:0-7068 GCA_052146775.1 Methylocella sp.
CGACCGAATGTTCCATTCGGTCGGAAAGCGCTCTAGAGCATGATCATTTCGAAATCGAATTGATCATGCTCTTTATTGCTTTGTATTGCCGCATGATCCTATCCAAAAAGTCCGCAACTTTTTGGGATCATGCCCTATTGGCCGGATGGCGCGGTCTGGTAGTCGATCCCGGCGGCGAAGTCATAGAAATTGCTGGGGAATTCCCCCGCGCGCGGGACGGCGAAGGCGCTGCGGCCTTCCGACAACATCGCGACGCCGACGATCGGGGCGGCGTATTTGTCGGAGGATGCGCTCAGCGGAAATTGAGTCTGGGCGGCTAACCCGGTGGCGCTAAGGGCGAGGCCCGAAAAGAAGCTGACCGTCAAAAGGGCATTGCGCATCCTATTTTCTCCTGCCTGAAGCGCGACTTTGAATAAAACTCGCGCGATCCGCAAAAGTTCCGCTTCGGCCCGTGCCGCCGTCAAAAAATGTGGCTCTATCGCTTTTCGCCGCCCCAGCCGAAGCGCCGCGCGAAAAGATGATCGAGAGAGAAGATTCCCGGCCCGCGCGCGATGACCACGAGGAAGCAGGTCGCCCAGACGCCATGCGTCGGCCAAGCGTCGGGATAGACGAAAATTTCGATCACCGCGGTCATGCCGAGAAGCGCCAGGGCGGTGAAGCGGCTGGCGAGGCCGATGACGAGCAGAAGCGGAAAGAAATGCTCGGCGAAGGCCGCCGCATGCGCCGCGATCGAGGGATCGATCAGCGGCAGGCGATATTCCTCGCGAAAGAGATCGACGGCGCTGTCGCTCAAATGCCAGCCGTCGACCTTTGTTTGACCCGACATCCAGAAGACGGCGGCGGGAAAGACGCGCGCGCAGAGCGAAATGAAGGATTGCGGAATGCGCTCGAAGCTGGCGATGAGCGCGCTGAGCGGGTGCGCAGCGGCCGGAGCCGCGCGGCTTTGCGACAAGTCCATGAGAAAATCCTTTTAGACGAGCGTTCGGATGGCGATCCCGGCGCTGACCAGCGCCGCGAGATTGATCGCAAGGTCGAAATCTGAATTGGAGGCGAGCGCGATCCCGGCGGCCTCGCCCAATGGATCGCCAGCCTTGAGGCTTTGCAGGAAGGCGGCCGCGCCGGCCGGCAGGCGGCGAACCTCGACCTCGAAGACCGGGCGCAGGACGAGCGCGTCTTCGCCGCGCCAGTCTTCGATGGCGGCGAGGGGCGCCTCGCCCGCGTTCATGGCCCAGATGGTCGCGACGGGAAAGGCGGAGGCGATGATCTCCAGCGAGGGATGCAATTCGAAACGCAGCTCCGCCAGATCGGCGGCTTCGACGCCGGCGAGATCCGAAGGCTGGAGAGGCGCGGCGTCGGCGGCGTGATAGGCGCGCGTGCGCGCCGCCTCGATACGCGCGACGTCGGCGAGATAGACGATTTCCGCCGCCGGCTCGAAGGTTTCGAGAAAGTCGGGAAACTCATCGCCATAGGTCATCATCAGCGGTGAGCGCGGCGGATGCGCGCGCGCGAAGACACGGGCGCTCGCGCGGAAGAAATCTTCGCCGACGATGCGCTTTGCGGCCGGAAAGCGCGCTTCAAGCGCGTCGATGAGGCTGACCATGACATTGTTGCGGTAGACGGCGAAGCGCTTCACGGGCGCCTGCGACGTGTGCGAGATCACGCCGTGCGGCGGCGCAAGGCCGGGATCGAGCAGGGCGGCGGCGAAGGCGTTTTGCAGCTGTTGCATGATGTTGGTCGCCTTTGAGGATCACGCCGCGCGCGCGAAGTGATCGAGCCGCGCTTGCGCCGCCAGCGCCTCGTCGCGCAGAACGGGCCAGGCCGGCACGTCATTGTCCCATTCGATCCGGGTCGGCAGCGCGCCCGCGCGGGCGATCGTCATGTCGAACAGCGCGCGCACGGCATCAGCGACGGGCGCGCCGTGCGAGTCGATGAGAAGCGGCGCCTCCGCGTCGTCCGCCGTCTCGAAGAAACCGGCGAGATGGATTTCGCCGACGAGATGGAGCGGGAATTCGGCGATATAGGCGTGGGGGTCGGCGCCGTGATTGCGCGCGCTGACGAAGACGTTATTGACGTCGAGCAACAGGCCGCAGCCGGTCGCGCGCGCGACCTCGGCAAGGAAGGCGGTCTCGGCAATTTCGCTGTCGGCGAAACGCACATAGGTCGCGGGGTTTTCGATGAGAATTTTTCGCGCCAGCGCATTTTGGGTTTGATCGACATGGCTGATGACGGCGGCGAGCGTCGCCTCGGTCAAGGGCAGCGGCAGGAGGTCGTTGTAGAAGACGCCGCCATGCGACGACCAGGCGAGATGTTCGGAAAAACTCTGAGGTTGATAGCGATCGCAAAGCCGCCTCAGGCGCGAAAGATGATCGCGGTCGAGCGGCTCGGACGATCCGATGGAGAGGCCGACGCCATGCAGCGACAATGCGTAATTCTCGCGCAGAAAGCGCAGCTGCGCATGCGGGACGCCGCCGGCGCCCATGTAGTTTTCGGCATGGACCTCGAAGAAGCCGAGCGGCTGGCGTTCCGTCGCGATGGCGGAAAAATGCTCCGGCTTGAAGCCGGCGCCGGCGCTGGCCGGAAGGCGCGAGATCGAACGATCGTTGCGAGCAGACATCGGGCGGTCCCCACGGCTGTTGATTTTGAAAGAGACGCGCGGACGCGCCTCTCTCCCGTTTGCCGGGTCTTCAGGATTTGATAGGGCTCAGCGAGCCGGTCCCATGCGGAGTCTTGATCGTTTCGCAGGTCCCCTTGGCGACGAATTTCCAGTGGGCGCCGTCGTAATCGACCTTGGAGGTGCCGGCGCAGGTCGTGCCGGGACCGGCCGCGCAGTCATTCTGACCCTTGAGCGCGACGCCAAAGCATTTGTCCTTTCCGGCCGCATCGTCGGCGGCGGCGGGAGCGGTTTGCGCGCCGAGGAGCGCGAGCGCGGTCGCGAAAGCGCCGGCGAGCGAAGCGGAGGTAATGGCGGCCTTGGCGGTCATGTGTGTTTCCTTTATCGAGAAGAGAGTGGGCGTGGGCCGTTCGAGCCCAACGCATCCTATTACGCCGGTTCCGCAACCGGTGTTACGGCCGCGCTCGCGATTTTTTTTGGTTTTTTTGGTTTGACGAAGAAACTTATCGCGAAGCGGCATTTTATGTGTAACGCCGGGGCTCTGGCCGCCGAATGACAACGCATGATGGAGCGCGCGTGCGCGTCGAAGACCGGGAAAAGGAATGGGCGGTGCTGATGCGCGCCGGCAATGCGGGAGACGCCGCGGCCTACCGTCGATTGCTCGTTCAATTGACGCCGGCGCTGCGGGCCTTCGCGGGCAGGGGCCTCGCCAGAGCCGGCGCATCCGCCGCGGACGCCGAGGATATCGTGCAGGAGACGCTTCTGGCGCTCCACCTCAAGCGGCAGACCTGGGACGAGAACGGGCCGCTCGGCCCCTGGCTCTACGCCATAGCCCGCCACAAGCTCATTGACGCCCTGCGCCGGCGCGGGCGCCGGATCGAGGTTTCGATCGACGATTTCGCCGAAATCCTGCCGGGCGCCGATGGCGGGCGCGATTCCGTCGTCGGGGACGTCAGCCGCCATCTCGGCGAGCTGCCAGCGGGACAACGCAATGTGGTGCATTGCATCGCCGTGGACGGCGCCTCGATCGACGAGGCGGCGGCCCGCCTGAAGATGAGCAACGGCGCCGTCCGCGTCGCCCTGCATCGCGGATTAGCCTCTCTCGCCGCCAAGTTCCGAAGTTACGAATCATGAAGACCAACGAACTGATCGCCGCTCTCTCGATCGACAGCATCAAGCCCCCCGCGCCAAGGCGGGCGCTGACGCTCGCCCTGATCCCGGGCGTCGCGATCGCCGCGTGCCTGTTTCTTGCTGTTCTGGGGCTGCGGCCGCATTTTCTGGCGTTGCTCGGCGAGCCGCGCTTTCTTTTCAAACTCCTGCTGCTGGATCTGCTGGCGGCGCTGTCGGGCTTTCTCGTTCTGCGCCTGTTCCGGCCCGGCGCCGCGATCCGGGGAGCCTTGATCCTGCTCGCCGTTCCGCCGGTGCTGCTGGCGATCGGCGTCGGCACCGAACTCTACCTCGTGCCTCCAGCGCAATGGGGCGTGAGGCTGGTCGGAACGAACTCCCTGGTCTGCCTGCGCTGCATCCCGTTTTTTGGGCTCGCGCCGCTCATTGCGATATTGCTCGCTCTGCGCACGGGCGCGCCGGAGCGCCCAGCGCTTTCGGGCGCCGCCGCGGGGCTTTTCGCCGGCGCGATCGGCGGCGCGCTCTACGCCGCCCATTGTCCCGACGATTCGCCGCTTTTCGTGGCGGTCTGGTATCCGCTCGGGATTGCGTTTGTGACGGCTCTTGGCGCCGTGCTCGGCGCGCGCCTGCTGCGCTGGTAGGCGCACGCGAGATCGGACTAAGTCTCGACCGGCATCCGGCGTGACCGCTGCAGCGTAGCGCTGGTCGCCAGGAAAAGCATGATTGGCGCATCCTGCGCAAAGTGAATAACCAGCGGCCAGAACATCCCCTGCGTCTCCAGCAAAGATTTTGCAAGAATCCACCCCAATGCGCCGGCCATAGCCACGCCGACGGGGCCGCCAGGCGTGCCACCGACATGGGCGAGGCCGAAGATCGCGGCGGAGACCGCTATGGTCAGTTCCGGGGCCATCCGGCCATTGAACAGAGCGAACGGCGCGAAGCGGAAGATGACCTCCTCCACGAAAGCATTGGCCGCGGCGGCGGCGACGGCAACTGGCAGCAACTTTTTAATCCGGGGATGCTTGAACGGATTTTGGCGGGCTTGGATCGCCAGGAACGCACAGGTCGCAGCCGTGATGATGCATCCAAGCGATGCGCCGACCTCCAGCCATGACTCGGAGGGCGCGATCGCGAGCCACCTGACTTCACCAGCCGCCGCACCGATCCGCCCGAACGAGGCGAAGCGCGCCCAGCCTGTCGGGTTGGCGAGCCAGGTCGAGCCCAGCACGATGGCCGCAAGGGCAAGAGTGAGGCCCTGGTATCGCAGCTGGAAACGGCTGAAATCGACTCCGCCCCCGGCTCGCGCGGTACGCGCCGCTCCATAAAGAGCAGTCGACGCAGCCCCTAGATAAACGCATGCGGCGAGCAGCGATGCCCATGCGCCGCCAATGGCGTCTAAGGTCTCGTTTGTTGGCCCCAAGTCCTATTCTCTAGCGGTCCTAAATATTTGCTCGCCATTCGCGTCTTCATCTCGCTCCAGGCGGCTTACTCGCGCAGATCCCTGCGCAGAATCTTGCCGACGGCCGACTTCGGCAGATCGTCGCGGAAAACCACGTATTTCGGAACCTTATAGGCGGCGAGCTGAGTCTTGCAGAATGCGCGCACGGTCTCGACGTCGAGCGAAGCGTCGTTGCGGACGATAAAGGCCTTGACCGCTTCGCCGGAGCCTTCGTCCGGTACGCCGATGACCGCGCATTCCTTGACGTCCGGAAGCTGTGACAGCACCTCCTCGACCTGATTCGGATAGACGTTGAAGCCAGAGACGAGGATCATGTCCTTGCGACGGTCGACGATGGCGAAATAGCCCTCATGATCCATCGTCGCGATGTCGCCGGTGTAGAGCCAGCCGTCGCGCAGCGCGATTTTCGTCTCCTCTGGCTGGTTCCAGTAGCCCGCCATCACCTGAGGTCCGCGCGCAATGAGTTCGCCGGGCGCACCCGTCGCGACCTCGCGGCCCTCGTCGTCGACGCATCTGATCTCCGTCCACGGCATCGGCACGCCGATCGATCCGGGCTTGACGCGAAGCGTCGGGTTGAAGGTCAGCACCGGCGCGGCTTCGCTAAGGCCATAGCCTTCGATGACGGGCGTTTTCGTCGTCTCGGCCCAGCGCTGCGCGACGCTCTGCTGCAAAGCCATGCCGCCGGCGGTCGAGAGGCGCAATGAGCGCGGCGGATTCTCCCTGAACCAGGGTTCGTTGAGAAGCCCGTTGAACAGCGTGTTGACGCCGGTGATGAAGGAGATCGGCTGCTTCGCCAGGGCGGCCCTGATGTTGGTCAGCGGGCGCGGACTGGGAATTAAAACATTATGCGCGCCGCGAAAGAAGAACCCCAGCATATTCACCGTGAAGGCGTAGATATGGTAGAGCGGCAGCGCCGTCAGCACATGATCGGATTGCGCGATCTCGGTCCCGACCAGCGCGAGGAACTGCGTGACATTGGCGCTGAAATTGCGATGGGTCAGCATCGCCGCCTTGCTGACGCCGGTCGTGCCGCCGGTGTATTGCAGACAGGCGACGGTGGAGGAATCGAGTCCCGCGACATAGGCGGCGACATCCGCCCCCGCGCTGATTTTTTTCGCCCCCATCGCGAGCGCCTCCGCGAGGGTCGCGGCGGGAAAGCGAGGCTTCGGAATCTCCTTGCGCAGATATTTCTGGACGGCGCCGATGATGAGCCGCGAATGCGCCGGGAAAAGGCTCGCCGCCTGGCTGAGGACGACATGGCGGATCGGCGCCTTCTCCATCGCAATCGCCAGCTTTTCCGCGAACATGTCGATCGCGACGATCGCGGCGGGCTTGGCGTCCTCGAACACATGGGCCATCTCGGCCGCCGTGTAGAGCGGGTTGACGTTGACGAGGACGCAGCCGGCCTTGAATGCGCCGAAGGCGACGATCGGATAGGCGAGCCCGTTCGGCATCTGGATCGCGACGCGCGATCCCGACTCAAGGCGGAGGCATTCGCGAAGATAGGCGGCGAAGGCGTCCGATAGACAATCGACATCCGCGAAGCTGAGGCTCGCGGCCATGCCGTTCGGCATGATGGTGGTGAAGGCTTTCGCGTCGCCCCGCCGCGCCGCGAGATCTCGCGCGGCTTCGCCAAGCAATGCGTAGCGCGGCGTCTCAATCTCGGCGCCGACGCTCGAAGGATAGTGTTTGAGCCACGGCATCCGCGCGGCGCCGGGCGGAGAATCCGCCGGTTCGCTCGTCATGGGGGTCGTCCACCCTGTCCCGAGCGTTTCCCGCTCGTCTTGTCTGCCGCAGTCGTTTGATCACGATGAATTTTGATTAAATCCAAAATAATCGTGATCGATTACAAAATATCAGAGCGGGATGAGGA
>JBKQMI010000228.1:0-7044 GCA_052146775.1 Methylocella sp.
TCCGAAGAGATCAAAGGCCGCTTGTCCATGCCGCACAGCCCCAGACTTGGCGTCAACGTCGATCACGTTGCGACTTTACGCAATGCGCGGGGCGGGGCTTTTCCTGATCCTGTGCGCGCCGCGCTGATGGCCATCGCCGCCGGCGCCGACGGGATCACCGCCCATCTGCGCGAGGATCGCCGCCATATCCGCGACGACGATATGGCGCGGCTGAAGCGCGAGATTTCGAGCCCGCTGAATTTCGAGATGGCGGCGACCGACGAGATGGTCGCGATCGCGCTCGATACGCGTCCGCACGCCTGCTGCCTGGTGCCGGAGAGGCGCAGCGAGCGCACGACGGAAGGCGGCCTCAACGTCCTCGACGGGCACGACCATCTGAAAACCGTCACGGCGGAGCTGAAGCGGGCGGGCGTGCGCGTCTCTCTCTTCATCGAGCCGGGCCTTGCCGCGGTGAAGGCGGCCGACTCGATCGGCGCGCCCGTTGTCGAACTGCACACCGGCGCCTGGTGCGATGCGCTGACCCACGGCGAGAGCGAGCGGGCGGCGCATGAATTCGATCGCATCAAGGCCGCGGCCGCCCTCGCCGTCGACCTCGGCCTCGAATGCCACGCCGGCCACGGCCTCGATTTCTTCACCGCCGAGACGATTTCGACGCTGCCCGAGATCGCCGAACTGAACATTGGGCATTATCTGATCGGCGAGGCGATCTTCGTCGGCCTTCACGCGGCGATCGTCCGTATGCGGGCGGCGATGGATGCCGGGCGCGCGAGATCACGATGATTTTGGATTGTATCAATCCAAAATCATGAACGTGATCGATTCCAATAGAAGATGAAGAGCGGGATGCGGGCGGAAAAGTGGGCTCCACTTTTCCTCATCCCGCTCTGGGGTGGTCGGTTGAGGGCGGATCGGTCGAATGATTATCGGTTTCGGCAACGATCTTTGCGACATCCGGCGCATCGAGGATTTGCTCGCCCGTTTCGGCGAGCGCTTCGCCAGCCGCTGTTTCACCGAGATCGAGCGCCGCAAATCGGACGGCCGGATGTCGCGGGCCGCGTCTTACGCCAAGCGCTTCGCCGCCAAGGAGGCCTGCTCCAAGGCGCTCGGCACGGGCCTCAACTTCGGCGTCGCCTGGCGCGAAATGGGGGTCGTCAACCTGCCTTCGGGCAAGCCGACCCTCGCCCTCACCGGCGGGGCCTTGAAACGGCTCGAAGCCTTGACCCCGCTCGGGCGCCGCGCCGTGTTGCATCTGACGCTGACCGACGAATACCCGTGGGCGCAGGCGCAGGTGATCATCGAGGCGCTGGAGGATCCGGAAGCGATCCTTCAACCCCCAGATTCAAGGACTTACGAGGCGTGACCGCATCCGGGGCGGCGGCGTCCGCTGGCGCGGGAGTGCGCCTTAACTTTTGGTCATCCAGCCGGCGCGCCCTGTACCGCCGTTTCAGCGCATGATAAGGAGCAAACTTTCCGGTCCAGAGCGGCCGTGACTTTAACCCTTTTCGCGATAGCGCAAATCGGCGGAGGCATCGATTGCTTTTCACCTGCGCTCAAGCTTAAGCCCCGCAGTGCAGGCGAACCGTCGAAAGTTTGCTCGAACTTGCCTTGAAGAGAAGATTTGCGATGACAGAGCCGGTGCGGATGGATGGAAAAGAGGCGAAGGTCAAGCTTGAGGGCAAAGAGGGCGGCATAGGCGAGACGGTGAAGGTCATCGTTCAGGCCCTCCTGATCGCGCTCGTCGTCCGCACTTTCCTGTTTCAGCCCTTCAATATTCCCTCGGGATCGATGATTCCGACGCTTCTCATCGGCGATTATCTGTTCGTCTCCAAATACGCCTATGGCTACTCGAAGCACTCCTTCCCCTTCAGCCCGGATCTGTTCAACGGACGCCTGCTCGGCTCGCCGCCGAAGCGCGGCGACGTGGTCGTGTTCAAGCTGCCGCGCGATGGTCAGACCGATTACATCAAGCGCGTGATCGGGATGCCGGGCGACAGAATCCAGATGAAGGAAGGCCGCCTTTACATCAACGGCGAAATCGTGCCGCGGACGCCGATCAAGCAGGAGCGCACGGAGGATTTCTACGGCCGCGAGACGACTGTGCCGACCTATGAGGAAACCCTGCCAGGCGGCGTCAGGCACACGATCATTGAAATTCAGGGCGACACCGGCTTTTACGACAATACGGGCGTCTATGAGGTGCCGCCGAACAACTATTTCATGATGGGCGACAACCGCGACAATTCGACCGACAGCCGCGTTTCGCCGGATCAGGGCGGCGTGGGTTATGTGCCGTTCGAGAATCTCGTTGGTCGGGCGGAGCTCATTTTCTTTTCCGTCGGCAAGGGCGAACCGGCCTGGGCGTTCTGGGAGTGGCCCTGGACGGTGCGCTGGGACCGGATGTTGAAAACAGTGAAATAAATGACGGGCCGACAACCGGATTTCTTCGCGCTCGAGGCGCGCGTCGGGCATAATTTCGCCGCGCGGAGCCTCATCGTCGCCGCTTTGACGCATGTCAGCGCGGTGACGAGCGCAAGGCGCGAGAGCTATCAGCGACTCGAATTTCTCGGCGACCGCGTGCTTGGCCTCGTCGTCGCCGACATGCTCTATGAAGCGTTTCCCGACGCCGACGAGGGCGAACTGTCGCGCCGCCTCGCCGACCTCGTGCGCAAGGAGAGCTGCGCCGAAGTCGCGCTGGAATGGGGCGCGCAAGCTTTCGTGCGCGCCGGCGAAAGCGAAAGGCACGCCTCCGCCCTCAACACCGCGATCCTCGGCGACATCTGCGAATCGATCATCGGGGCGGTGTTCCTCGATGCCGGCTACCTCGCCGCGAAAGCGGTGGTCGCCCGCGCCTTCGAGCCGCGCATGCGCGCGCCGCGCCGCGCCCTGCGCGATCCGAAGACGGCGCTGCAGGAATGGGCGCAAGCGCGCGGGCTGCCGCCTCCGGTTTATCGCGAGACGGCGCGCTCGGGTCCTGATCACGCGCCTGAATTTACAGTCTCGGTCGAACTCCCCGGCTTTGCGCAAGCGGAAGCGAAAGGGCCGGCCAAGCGGCTTGCCGAACAGGGCGCCGCGAGCGCCTTCATGACGCGCGAAAAGATTGCGGATTCCGGCAACCAGAAAGGCGTTGCGTGAACACGGAGAAGGATGCCGGCGATCAAGTGACCGGCCAAGGCGGCGGCCCCGCCCGTTGCGGCTTCGTCGCCCTGATCGGCGCCCCGAACGCCGGCAAATCGACGCTGATCAACCAGCTTGTCGGGGCGAAGGTCTCGATCGTCTCGCGCAAGGTTCAAACCACCCGCAGCCTCGTGCGCGGCATCGCCATCGAGGGCGCCGCGCAAATCGTCTTTGTCGATACGCCCGGCATTTTCGCGCCAAAGCGCAGGCTCGATCGCGCCATGGTGACCTCGGCCTGGGGCGGCGCGGGCGACGCCGACGCGGTCGCCCTTCTGATCGACGCGCGTAAGGGCGTCGACGATGAGGTCGAGGCCATTCTGGCCCGGTTGCCGCAGCTCGGCGGCGTCAAGATTCTCGTGCTGAACAAGATCGACACGGTCGAGCCGCCGGCGCTGCTCGAACTCGCCGCGCGGCTCAACGCCGCATTGCCCTTCGCCGGCACCTATATGATTTCCGCGCTGCGCGGCCATGGCGTCCCGAAATTGCGCCATGACCTCGGGGCGCTGATGCGGCCAGGGCCGTGGCTCTATCCCGAAGACCAGATCTCGGACGCGCCTCTGCGCATGCTCGCCGCCGAAATCACGCGCGAAAAAATCTTCGAGCGTCTGCACGATGAATTGCCCTATCACTCGACCGTCGAAACCGAAGTCTGGAAGGACATGCCCGATGGTTCGGCGCGGATCGAGCAAACGATCTACGTCATGCGCGAGGGCCACAAGAAGATCGTCATCGGCGAGGGCGGCCGCACCATCAAGGCGATCGGCACGGCGGCGCGAAAGGACATCATGGAGGCGACCGAACAGAACGTGCATCTCTTTCTCTTCGTCAAGGTGCGCGAAAACTGGGCCGACGATCCGGAGCGCTATCGCGAGATGGGGCTCGATTTTCCCAAGCATTAGCCGCGCTGGCGGCTAAGCACCGGCGCGCGCCGCGCGTTGCGGTCAGACTGCTTCACGAGAGATTGAGACGACAGGGGGATTGATGCAGGAGCAGGGCGACGGCGGGGGGCTTCAGGCGGACGGGGGATTTGGCGGCGAGGCCCGGCAGGTTGATGAGCCGCGCCTCCCGAGCCTTGGGCGGCGCGGCCTCATGCTGATCCTCTCCTCGCCGTCGGGCGCGGGCAAGACGACGCTGACCCGCATGCTGCTGCAGACAAACGAGCTTGACCTCACCTTGTCGATTTCGGTCACGACGCGGCAGCGGCGCTCGAGCGAGGTCAACGGCATCCATTATTCCTTCATCAGCAAGAAGCAGTTCGAGACGATGCGCGAGGCCGGCGATCTGCTCGAATGCGCCGAGGTGCACGGCAACTGGTATGGGACCCCGCGCGAGCCTGTTGAAAAAGTGCTGGCGCAGGGTCGCGACATCTTGTTCGACATCGACTATCAGGGCACGCTTCAGGTAAAGCAGAGGACTGGCGAGGACGTCGTCACGATCTTCATTCTGCCGCCGTCGATGAAGGAGCTGCGCGCCCGCCTCGAACGCCGGGCCGAGGATCCCCCCGAGGCCATCGCCCGGCGGCTCGAGAATGCGCGCATGGAAATCTCGCGCTGGACGCAATATGATTATGTGCTGGTGAATGGCGATCTGCAAAGCACCTTCAACGACCTCCGCGCGATCCTGACGGCCGAACGCCGGCGCGCCGCGCGTCAGAAGCCGGGCATCGGCGCCTTCGTCGAAAGGCTGTTGCGGGAGGCCTAACCAGCGGTGGAAAATCGGGGACGGGCGCAAGGCTGGCGAGCAGGCGGTCGATCCGCATATGGATCAGGGCGGCTGTCCTTTTTTCCGGGACGATGCTAAAGCTTGACCGGGTGGATGCGGCCGCTCACCCGTCGGACAAAGGCTGCGCCGGACCACAGACGAATTGGAATGTCGGCATGATTTTTGTCACCGGGGGAACCGGGTTCATCGGGTCGAATATCGTCGCGACGCTCAATGAGCGCGGCATAACCGATATCGTCATCCTCGATACGCTCGGCCATGAGTCGAAATGGAGGAACATCGCCAAGCGGCGCTTTTACGATATCGTGACGCCCGACAAGATTGAACGCTTTCTCGAGACCGCCCCGCGCGCTGAGGCGGTCTTTCACATGGGCGCCATATCCTCGACCACGGCATCGGACGGCGACGAAGTTCTGCGCACCAATTTTCAATTATCCGCCAATTTGTGGAGTTGGTGCGCGCAAAAGCGCACGCCGTTAATTTACGCGTCTTCCGCCGCAACCTACGGCGACGGCTCCAATGGCTTCAACGACGACGAATCGAACGCGGCGCTCGATGCGCTTCGCCCGCTCAATCTTTACGGCTGGTCGAAGCTTGCGTTCGACCGGTGGGCGCTGGAGCGGGTTGCGGCTGGCGTCGCGCCGCCGCAATGGGCGGGCCTGAAATTTTTCAATGTCTACGGGCCGAACGAGGCGCACAAAGGCGACATGCAAAGTCTCGTCGCCAAGAACACGGCCGCCGTCGCGGCGGGCAAGACCATCCCCTTGTTCAAGTCCCACCGCGAAGACTACCGCGACGGACAGCAGTTGCGCGACTTCATCTATGTGGCTGATTGCGTCGCCGCGATGATGTGGCTGCTTGACCATCCGGAGGTCTCCGGCCTGTTCAATCTCGGCACCGGCAAGGCCCGCTCTTTCCTCGATCTGATTTTGGCGATCGGCGCGGCCTTGAACAAGAATGTCGACATCGAGTACGTCGATATGCCGCTGAGCATTCGCGACCGCTACCAGTATTTCACGCAGGCCGACATGAGCAAGCTGCGGCGCTCCGGCTGCGACATTTCGTTTCATTCTCTTGAGGCGGGCGTCGCCGACTATGTACTCTCATATCTCTCGCAAGCCGATCCATATCGTTAAGGATAGGATGAATCTGGCGCTGCGTTTCGATACTGATCCTTTACGCGTATTTAGCTGTCTGATCTTGATGCACTTTTTTTTCCGAGATTCCTATGATACGTTAAACTTATCAACTACCCTGTGCGCATCGTTTGAATTGTTGCGGCGATGTCCGATAGGTGGCCGGCTTCATCATCGCCTGCAGTGGGATGAATCGGGCAAAGACTGGCGGTCGTCGATCTTTGCCGCGTTGCGATGGTTGGCGAGGCGCAGTGCTGTGGAGTTGGATCGATTTGCGTCGCGTCGCAAGCAGAATCTATCGGAGGCGGGCGACAGAAAACGCCAGCGCGGGCGACAATGGATCATCATCAGGCGCGCCGCATGACCGCGCGTCGCGACGCAGGGTATAAGAGCGTGGAGTCGTCGATATTGCCGGGGATTGACCGTCGAGATTCAGCCAACGGCCGCACCACCAGGGCCGGCTCTCCCGCCTCGGTAGGACGGGCCGAGCGTATCGTCATCTACCGGATGGGAAGTCTCGGCGATACGGTGGTCGCGCTGCCTTGTTTTCACAAATTGACTGAAGCGTTTCCGAACGCGGAGCGTTACGTTCTGACCAATGTTCCGGTCTCATCGAAGGCGGCCGCGCTCGAATTGATCCTCGGCCGGTCAGGCCTCATTCATGGCGTCGTCGATTATCCTATGAAGTTGCGGTCGGTCAAGGAAATGTGGAGCCTGGCGCGGCGGCTGCGGGCGCTCCAGGCGAAGACGCTTATTTATCTTACGCCGACCAAAGGGCATTTCGCCCTGATTTATCGCGATCTCTTGTTTTTCCGACTCAGCGGTTTCTCGCGGATCATCGGCGCGCCGGTTGCGAGGGACTTGCGCAATGCGCGCATCGACGCGGCGACGGGCTTCGAGGAATATGAGTGCGCCCGTCTCGCCCGCTCCCTCGCAGCGCTGGGGCCGATCGATCTCGACGACGTGAAAAATTGGGACTTGCGCCTGACTGATGCCGAACAGTCGATCGGCG
>JBKQMI010000229.1:0-18182 GCA_052146775.1 Methylocella sp.
GCTTTGGCGTCGACGCTTCGCGGCGCACGCGCCATGGCGCGCTGCTCGACGCCGAGATTCTGGCCGAGGTCTATGCCGAGCTGTGCGGCGGACGCCAGGCCGCGCTGGTTTTCGGCGGTCTTGGCGGGGTTGCGGAGGGAGCCGAGGCTTTGTTGACGCAAAGACCGGAGCCGCTGGCGCCGCTGCTCACGGCCGATGAGGTTGCCGCGCATCAGGCCTTCGTCGAAGGGCTCGGCGAAAAGGCGCTCTGGCTCGCTTACTTGAAGCTTCCCGCCGTGGCGGCGGAGTAAATCTAGCTTTTTAATTGCCGCATTTTCTGAACGCGAAACGATCCCCATTTCGCTCGAAAATGCTTTATCGAACGCCAATGAGATGCAGCGCCATGCCGGCGGCGGCGCAGGCGGCGAGCGTCCTGATGGCCCCGGCCTTCGCGCGGAAGATCAGGAACGCCGCCGCCAACGTGAGCGCCAGCGCCGCGACATCGAGCGAGCGCAACACTGGGACTTGCAGCGTGAGCCCGGCGACATCGATGCGCTCGACTTCATGAAACAGCGTGTGCAGCGCGAACCATAGGGAGAGATTGAGGACGACGCCGGCGACCGCCGCGGTGATGGCGGTCAGCGCCCCCGCCAGCGTCTTGTCGCCGCGCAACTTCTCGACATAGGGGCCGCCGACGAAAATCCATAAAAAACAGGGTGCGAAAGTGACCCAGGTGGCGAGCAGCCCGGCCAGGGCGCCGGCGAGCAGCGGGGGCAGGCCGTCCGGCCGATGAAAGCCGCCGAGGAAGCCGACGAATTGCAGAACGATCAGCAGCGGGCCGGGCGTCGTCTCCGCCATGCCGAGTCCGTCGAGCATCTGGCCCGGCGTCAGCCAATGGTAGGTTTCGACGGCGTTCTGCGCCACATAGGGGAGGACGCCATAGGCGCCGCCAAAGCCGACCACCGCCGTTTTGGCGAAGAACGCGGCGATCTGCGTGAAGACGTCGCCGGGTCCGCGCAGCAGGAAAAGCAGCACGACAGGCCCGAGCCAGAGCGTCAGCCAGAGGGCGGCGGTTTTCAGCGTGCGCGGAAGCGACGCCTTCGCATGTTCAGGGGTCTCTTCGCCGAGGGCCGAGGCCGCGTCCGCGGCGCCTGACGCGTCGTTTGACGCGACGCCAAATCCGAGCCGCGTCTGGAGAAAGCCGAAAAATGCGGCGCCGAGGATGATCAGGGGAAACGGCAGATCGAGGAAAAAAATCCCGACGAAGGCCACCGCCGCCAGAGCCCGCATCGGCGTTGTCTTGAGGGCGCGCCCGCCGATCCGCCAGAGCGCATCGACGACGATGGCGAGAACGGCGGCCTTGAGGCCGAAGAACAGCCCCTCGACCAGTCCGACATGGCCGAGGGCGGCGTAGATGAGGCTCAGGGCCATGATGGCGACGGCGCCCGGCAGAATGAAAAGCACGCCCGCGATGAGGCCGCCCGGCACGCCGTTCAGCAGCCAGCCGAGATAGGTCGCGAGCTGCTGCGCCTCGGGACCTGGCAGCAGCATGCAGAAATTCAGCGCTTGCAGGAAACGCTGCTCGCCGATCCAGCGCTTCTCCTCGACGAGCAAGCGGTGCATGATGGCGATCTGGCCGGCGGGTCCCCCGAAGCTTGTGAGCGCGACGGTCGTCC
The DNA here is from genome assembly GCA_052146775.1 of Methylocella sp. Classification (GTDB taxonomy): domain Bacteria; phylum Pseudomonadota; class Alphaproteobacteria; order Rhizobiales; family Beijerinckiaceae; genus Methylocapsa. The sequence continues at coordinate 1,656 of JBKQMI010000229.1, forward strand.
AAGCCCGCGCAGCCTCACGGAGGCTGATGGTATGGGGCGCAGGCGGAGGCGGGGCGCTTTTCGTTTCGCTCACGCGACCCCGTTGGGCTTTTGGCCGCCATAGGCGTAGTCCAGCCATTCGACGGTGTGCAGCACCGGAATGTCGAGGCCGCGCGCGATCTGCGTGATGCAGCCGATATTGCCGGTGGCGACGCCATCCGGCGCGGTTTTGAGGATATTGCCGACTTTCCGGTCGCGCAGCTCGGTTGCGATCTCCGGCTGCAGGATGTTGTAGGTCCCGGCCGAGCCGCAGCAAAGATGCCCCTCCGGAACCTCGCGCACCGTAAAGCCCGCTTTCGTCAGCAGCTCCATCGGCAGCGTCGTGATCTTCTGGCCGTGCTGCATCGAGCAGGCCGAATGATAGGCGAGCGTCAGGCCGGGCTTATTCGCCGGCTCCGGCGGCGGGAGGGTCCCGAGAAATTCGGTGATGTCCTTGGCGAGCGCCGCGACGCGGGCGGCTTTCTTCGCATAGGCCGGGTCGCCCCGCAGCATGAAGCCGTAGTCCTTGATCACCGTGCCGCAGCCCGACGCCGTAATGATGATGGCGTCGAGGCCGCCGCGCTCGATCTCGGCGGTCCAGACGTCGATATCGCGGCGCGCCTGCTTCAGGGCTTCGCGCTCTTCGCCGAGATGATGCGCCAGCGCGCCGCAGCAGCCCTCGCTCCGCGGCAGCACGACTTCGACGCCAAGGCGCGTCAACAGGCGGATCGCTGCGTCATTGATCGCCGGCCGCAGCACTTTTTGCGCGCAGCCGCCGAGGATCGCCACGCGGGCGACGGGCTTCGCGCCCGGCTTGACGGTCCCGGCCTGGTACGATGAGCCCCACGGCAGCCGGATCGGGGCGAGGCGCAGCATGGCGGCGAGGCGCTCCCCGCTCCGGCCGGATCGCGACAAGAAAGGGATCAGCGGCGTCGCCAGCGCGGCGGCGCGGAGCGCGAAACGGAAGCGCCACGGGAAAGGAAGCACGAGGCCGAGCAGCATGCGCACCGCGCGGTCGCCGATCGGTCGTCGGTAGGTTTTTTCGATGCGGACCCGCGCCTCGTCGACGAGATGCATGTAATTGACGCCGGAGGGGCAGGTCGTCATGCAGGAAAGGCACGAGAGACAGCGGTCGATGTGGAGGACCGTCTCGGCGTCGGCGGCGCGGCCGTTTTCGAGCATCTCCTTGATGAGGTAAATTCTGCCGCGCGGGCTATCCAGCTCGTCACCGAACAGCACGAAGGTCGGGCAGGTCGCGGTGCAAAAGCCGCAATGCACGCATTTGCGCAGAATCGCCTCGGATTCGGCAAGGCCCGGATCGGCGAGCTGGGCGAGGGAAAAATGCGTTTGCATATTAAAGCTCCGCCTGCATCCGCCCCGTCTCCAGAATGCCGAATGGATCGAACTCCGCCTTGAGGCGCTGCGACAGGGCGCGCAGGGCCGGCGGCTGCGGCTGGAACACGCGCGCGGCGGCGCGGATGTCGTCCGGCGCGCGCACGAGCGTCGCATGGCCGCCGCCCTGCACGGCGATCGCGCCGCGGATCAGCTCGGCGCCGGCGTCCGGGCCGCAATCCGGTTCGAGCGCGAGCCAGACGAGGCCGCCCGACCAGTCGAACAGGGCCTCGCTCTGATGGACCTTTGCGATGGTGGCGGCGAGCGGCGGCCCGGCGGTGGGCGCGACCGAGATCTTCCAGATGATTTTTTCGGCGGGGGCGGCGAGCGGGGCGACGTCGCGGATGGCGCGCCAGAGCGGCGCGGAAGCGGCGGCGTCCAGCCGTTCGGCGCCGGCGAAAGGCTTTAGCAGCGCGGCGAGCCGCTCGAAACGCTCGTTGACCGAAGGCGAAAAGCCCTCCAGCCGCAGCAGCGTGACAGAAGTGGAAAAACCCAGCCTCCGCGCGGCGAAAGGCGGCAGATGCGCCGCGCCGGACACATCGACCGGGGCGCCCATGGCGGCGCAAAGCGCTTCGATCGCTTGTTTGGGGGCAAGGCCGGGCAGAGCGAGGGTCGCGGCGGTCTCGGCGCGCGGCAGCACTTTGAAGGTGAGTTCGGTCAGGACGGCGAGGGTTCCAAACGAGCCGGCGAGGCCGCGCGAGAGATCGTAGCCTGTGACGTTCTTAACGACGGTTCCGCCCGCCTTGAAGGCCTCGCCGCGGCCGTTGACGCCTTTTACGCCGAGCACGTGGTCTCGCGCGGCGCCGGCCTTGACGCGGCGCGGGCCGGAAAGATTGGCCATGAGGCAGCCCCCGAGCGAGCCCGGCCCCGCGCCATAGAGCGCGCCAAACGACATTGGCTCAAAGGCGAGTTCCTGGCCGTTGGCCGCCAGCAGCGCCTCGATGGTCTCGATCGGCGTCGCGGCCAGCGCCGACAGCACGAGTTCTTCCGGCTCGTAAAGGGTGACGCCGCTGAGCGCGGAGAGGTCGAGCCGGCGCGAGGCGTTCCAGGGCGCGCCGAGCCGCGCCTTGGAGCCGAGGCCGTTGATGGAGAGGGGCGTGCGGAAATTCGCCGCCTCCGCGACGCTGGCCGCGACCTCGGCGGCCGTAGCCGGAGCTTCGAGAGTCATTTTGATGGCGAACCCTGGCGCTGGAGCGATTTCCGCTTCGGAAAAACCTCCGGCCTTATATTGCTATTTCACCTTGTCGGCGATGCCTTTGAGGCCCGCTTCGAAGATCCCGGCGACGGTCGCCTGCGCCTTGGCCTCTTCGGCGCCCTTGGCCTTGAACTCGCCGACCCAGATTACCTTGGATCCGACGCCGGCGGGCCTCACCGAGATGGTGGACTTGTAGTCCTCGACGGGAAGCGGGCTTTCGAGAATCGTGTAGGTGTAGTTGAGCCTGTCGTCGCTGCGCGAGACCTGCTCCTCGATGATCGAACCGCCGCCTTTGAGGCTCAGGGTGCGGATCATCTTGCCGTCCTTGTTCGAGAGAATGCATTTTTCGATCGCCGGATGCCAGTCGCTGATGCCGCAGAAGCCGCCGATCGCCGCCCAGACCTTGGCGGGAGGCGCGGCGATTTCGGCCGATCGCGAGACATAGAGCGCCAGCGCGGGCGTCGCGGCGAGGGCTATTCCGGCGAAGGCGGAATCGGAAATCAGTGTTATGCGCATTTTTGCGTTCTCTCCAGGCCACGACCTCCGCGCGGGTCGTTCGGACCGAAGGGACTTGGGACCAAAGGGACTTGGGACCAGAGTTTTGGCGAGGTCAAGACGCCCGCTGGCGATTGATACGCGAAAGAACCTGCGGCGCCGGCCGGGACGCAGTCAGGCAAGGTTGGATCGGCTTTTCATCGCGGCCGCCTTAGGCTGGCGCCGCCGCAGCGATCGCGCCCGTCCGCCGGGCGGCGACGAGCGAAGACACCGAAAGCCGGGTCAGATGCGGATTGTTCACGGAAAGGCGCGGCGTGCGCAGCCACTTCAGAAAGATCCCCTTGGAGAAAGGCGTATTCAGGGGCGAGTTCTTCACGAACTCCTTCCATCGGGCGGCGGGCGAGGAGGACATCTGGCGATCCCGGGCCGAGTGCTGGTCCGCGCCGCGCCACGTATAGACATAGTCGGATTGCTGGACGGCTTCGTGGCTGAAGGCGTCGCCGCGGCGCGTCCTCACCAAAGCGATCATGGGCGTGGAGGACAGCGCTTCCGCGCGCCGCCCGTTAGAGGGCTGGCGAACCTCGTACCAGAGGTTTTCATTCGCCGTGTCCGCGAGAAAGACCTGCGTGTCGCAATAGCCGTTGGCACCCGAATAAAGGGAGAAAAAGAGCTCCGGCGAAAATTGCCAGAATCCGTGACGGCAGAAATTGTTCGCGGGTAGGCTATGGAGGATCTGTCCGCCGGGCGCGCACAGTTCCGATATATTCTTCAAGGCTTGCGGAATATTGTAGACGTGCTCAGCGCTGCCATAATCGATCACGGTCTCGTAGCGTTGGGCGATTGAGAGCGGCTTGTTCAGATCGGCGATGTGCGTCGCCTGCTCGTAGTCGGAATTGTCAAACGAATCGACGCATGCGGCGGAGAAATGATCGATCAGAAATTCTTCGCAAAAAGGCCCGTATTTCGTTCCGCGCAGATCGATGGCGCTCTTGAGTTTGTGGTGCGGAACGTCAAGGTTCTGGCGCCCGATGGTGGCCACGCGGCCGAGGGGTTGCTTATTCCGGGCGAATTTTAAAAAGTTCAGGCCGCGGAGATCGATTCCCATGCCTATGTCCTCCGTTTTTCATTTCAAACGAAGCGGGCGCAATTGACGACTTTTAGCAACTTGATCGCTGCGCCGCCGCTCGCCTTGAAGATGCCGCTCAGTTTGAAGCTTATTGCGGACCTTGCGCTGGGAAAGACCCGGAACATGCGGAGCGCCGGAAGCCCGCAACACGGCGTGTGCTAAGATGAAGCGTCGCGCGCCGAAATGGCTGGCGCCGCAATACTTTGCGAGGCGGTCCGGCTAAAGGCTCGGTGTCGCCCTCTCAAGGCCGGCGTGAGGCCGCGCGCGGCAGGGATGCGGCAAATACGGAGACGGCTTTCACCCCGGATGCCGCTTGGAGGCTGCAGGACCGGCGGATTCCGATTCGGAGCCATTCGCGTGCAAACCGCGCCCTCAGAGCTTCCGCAGCTCGACTTCCTTGATCGCGTGGCCAGAGCCTTTGGTCAGGATGAGGCTCGCCCGCGCCCGTGTCGGCAGCAGGTTTTCGCGCAGATTCGCGAGATTGATTCTTGTCCAGATGTCGCGCGCGACGGCTTCCGCGTCCGCCGCGCTGAGATCGGCGTATTTGCGAAAGTAGGATTGCGGATCGCGAAACGCCGTTCCCCGCAGCCGCATAAAGCGTTCGACGAACCAGCGTTCGAGATCGGCTTCCTCGGCGTGCAGATAGACCGAGAAATCGAAAAAATCGGAGACGAAGGGAAGCCCTCTGCCGTCTTTCGGCGGGCGATTGGGCAACAGCACGTTGAGGCCCTCGACAATGAGAATATCGGGGCGATCGACGACGATGCTCTCGCCGGGCAGCACGTCATAGGTGAGATGCGAATAGACCGGGGCCCGAACATGGCGCTGGCCGGCCTTGACGTTGGAGAGAAAGCGCAGCAGCGCCGTGCCGTCATAGCTTTCCGGAAAGCCTTTTTTGCCCATCAGGCCTTCGCTTTCCAGCACGGCGTTCGGAAGCAGAAAGCCGTCCGTGGTGACGAGCTCGACCTTCGGCGTGTTCGGCCAGCGCGCGAGCAGCGCCTGCATGACGCGCGCGAGCGTCGATTTGCCGGCCGACACGGAGCCGGCGATGCCGATGATATAAGGCGTCTTGCCGCCCTCGGCGCCAAGAAAGCGCTGGGTCGCCTTATAGAGGCCCTGGGTCGCGGCGACATAAAGCGCGAGCAGGCGCGACAGCGGCAGATAGATCGCCACCACCTCTTCGAGCGAGATGGGATCATTGAGCGATTTCAGCCGCGAGAGGTCCTCCATCGTGAGGGTCAGGGGCGTGTCGGCGCGTAGCGCCGCCCATTCCGCGCGGGTAAAGCGATGGTAGGGCGACAGGGCGTCGGCGGCGTGCGCGACGCGCTCATCAATCGGCGTATCCTCCGGCGCTCCGGCCCGGAACGCGCGCTCGGCGGCGCTATTGCGCCGTAGCGTATCGAGATCGAGCGCGCCCATCAGCGCAGCGCGCTCTGGCGAGAGGCTTTTTCCTCAAGCCCCGACTGGCGCGTGCGGCGCTCCAGTTCGCCGAGCACCTCGCTCAAGCGGACGCCCCGAAGATGCAGCGCGACGAGCATATGGTAGAGCAGGTCGGCGCTTTCACTGATGATCGCGTCCCGGTCGCCTTCCACAGCGGCGATGACGAACTCGACCGCCTCCTCGCCGAATTTTTTGGCGCAGCGGGCGGGGCCGCCGTCAAGCAGCGATTTCGTGTAGGAGGCGGCCGCCGTCGATCTTCCGCGCGCGGAAATGATGGCGGCGAGATCGTCGAGGCTGAACGGCTCCATCCAACTTTTCCAGCTTCCGCAGTAAAATTATCCTATTCCATCCAGCCGCATCCGCAATCCGGATTTGGCCATATAACGCTTCGCCTCGGCGATGGTGAATTCGCCGAAATGAAAAATCGAGGCGGCGAGGACCGCGGTCGCGCCGCCCTCGCTTATGCCTTCGACGAGATGCTTCAATTCGCCGACGCCGCCCGATGCGATCACCGGCACGCCGACGGCGTCGGTCACGGCGCGGGTCAAGGCGATGTCGAAGCCGGCTTTCGAGCCGTCGCGGTCCATCGAGGTCAAGAGAATTTCCCCGGCGCCGAGGGCGACCACCTCTTTGGCGTATTCCACCGCGTCGAGGCCCGTGGGCTTGCGCCCGCCATGGGTGAAGATCTCCCATTTGCCGGGGCCGGTCGCCTTGGCGTCGATCGCCACCACGATGCACTGGCTGCCGAATTTTTCGGCCGCCTCGCGCACGAAATCGCGGTTTTGGACGGCGGCGGTCATGATCGAGGCCTTGTCGGCCCCGGCGAGCAGCAGTGCGCGGATGTCTTCCAGCGTGCGCACGCCCCCGCCGACAGTGAGCGGCATGAAGCAGGCCTCGGCCGTGCGGCGGACGACGTCGAGCAGGATCGGGCGGGCCTCAAAGCTCGCGGTGATGTCGAGGAAGCAGAGTTCGTCGGCGCCGGCGGCGTCATAGCGAATAGCGCATTCGACGGGATCGCCGGCGTCGGCGAGGTCGACGAAATTGACGCCCTTGACGACGCGGCCGTCCTTGACGTCGAGGCAGGGGATGATGCGGGATTTAAGCATTTAAGAGACCGCGACCAGCTTGTCTTGATTGTGCAGGAGATTCCAGAAGGCGGGAACCATGTTTCCCGCGCGGGGGCTATTCGTGATGTCGGCAAGAAAGAACAGATCGCTTTGGCCAAGGCGACCGGCGCGGAGCCGCGCCGTCAAGGTCTCGACGTTCTGCCGAGTCTGCAGAAAGGCGATATTGAAGTCGAAGCAGAAGAGCTTTTCGCCCTCGTCGAGAGCGTCGGCAAGAAATTTGAGCTGATCCGCATCACGCAGCGAATTTTCGCGAAACACGACAATGTAGGTTCGGCGCGTCATCGTTCGTCCTCCTGCACCTTCGTCTCGATGTTCAAAAGCGGCGGTTCGTCTTCCGCGTTTTCGAGCGCGCCGCCTTTTGTCAGGGTAATTTGTTGGGCATGCTGGCGAAGTACGAACTCCTCGGACTGTAATCGATCCGGCTCTCGAAACAGAAATATAAAATAGGCGATCAAAGTCGCCATGATCGGCAGAATAGCGATTGCCGAAAATCCATATTTAAGAAGCGGATCGTCGCGAAAAAGATAAGCAAAGCCTGGCGAAATAAGCAGGCATGTCAATGATAGCCACAACATGGGGTTCAGCGCATTCCTGACCCGGACGACGCCAGCGCGGGAGAAGGCTGTCTTGGCGATATCGCCTGGCGTCATGCCGGCGCTTTCGCCTTGCGGATCAGCTCCAGCGCCTCGGCCGGATCGAGCCGCCCATCATAGAGCGCGCGGCCCGTGATGGCGCCGTTGAGCTTTGCGCAGTCCGGCTGGAGCAGCCGCTCGACGTCGGCGAGCGAGGCGAGGCCGCCCGAGGCGATGACCGGAATTTCGAGCGCGCCCGCGAGCGCAAGCGTCGCCTCGATGTTGAGGCCCTGCAAAATGCCGTCGCGGGCGATGTCGGTATAGATGATCGCGGCGACGCCGGCATCCTCGAAGCGCAGGCCAAGCTCGAGCGCGCTGATTTCCGATTTTTTGGCCCAGCCTTCAACCGCGACGAAGCCGTCCCGCGCGTCGATGCCGACCGCAACGCGGCCGGGATGCCGGCGCGCCGCTTCGCGCACCAGCGCCGGATCGCGCACCGCGGCGGTTCCGATGATCACCCGGGCGACGTCTTTTTTGAGCCAGCCCTCGACGGTTTCGAGGTCGCGGATGCCGCCGCCGAGTTGGACCGGGATTTTGACGCTGGCGAGAATTTCCTCGACCGCCCGCGCGTTCATCGGCTTGCCGGCGAAGGCGCCGTCGAGATCGACGACATGCAGCCATTCGAAGCCCTGCCGCGCGAAAGTCTCGGCCTGCGCGGGGGGCTCGGCGGAAAACACCGTCGCCTTCTCCATGTCGCCCTGTTCGAGGCGCACGCAGCGCCCGTCTTTGAGGTCGATGGCGGGATAAAGGATCATGGACTCCACCTCAAAAAATTGGCGATCAGCGCCAGCCCGAGGGTCTGGCTCTTTTCGGGATGGAATTGCGCGCCGAGGATATTGTCGCGCCCGATCAGGGCGGCGAAAGCGCCGCCATAATCCGCGCTGGCGATGACGGCTCCCGGATCGACGGGCCGGAACGCGTAGGAGTGCACGAAATAGGCGTGCAGGCCCTTCGGCCCGGTCGGGATGTCGTTTAGCACCGGGTGACCCCGGCGCGGGTCGAGCGTGTTCCAGCCCATGTGCGGGATGCGCAGCGCCGGATCGTCGGGTTCGAGTGGGCCGACCTCGCCCGCGATCCAGCCGAGGCCGGGCGTCTCGCCATGCTCCAGCCCACGCGTGGCCAGAAGCTGCATGCCGACGCAGATGCCGAGGAACGGGCGGCCCTTTTCGAGCACGGCAGCGCGCAGGGCCTCGACCATGCCCGGCACGGCGTCGAGGCCGCGGCGGCAATCGGCGAAGGCGCCGACGCCCGGCAGCACGATATGGTCCGCCGCGGCGACGACGGCGGGGTCCGGCGTCACGGCGATGGCGCAGGAAAGCCCCGCCTCGCGCGCGGCGCGCTCGAAGGCCTTGTGGGCGGAATGCAGATTGCCCGACCCATAATCGACGATGGCGACGTTCAACTTCAAGCCTCTAGCCCTCGCGCGTCGGAAAGCTGCCGATCACGAGCGCTGCGCCCGGCCGCGGCGGCGCCAAGCGCTGCGGCGCGGCCTCGCCCTTCGCACCGAGTTCGCGATAAAACGTCATTTCGGCCTCTTCGAGATGCGGCGCGGCGACGATCTCGGCGAGATCATAGCCTTTCCGCCAGAGTTTGTTCTCGATCAGGCGGCTGGCTTCGAGACCGAGAAACACTTGAAGAAGAAGCGCTAGCGTCAGGGCGGCGTCGGAGGAGAGCGCGCCCGCCGCGACGACGCTCAAAAGGATGAGGATCGCGACGCACCAGAGCGCGGCGGAGAGCCAGAGGCCGCGCGCGAGGAGCCAGAACGGCCCGAAAAAGAACGCGGCGCCGCTAAAACCTTCGCGCACGAAGGCGGCGTCGGCGGCGTCGGGCTTTTGTCCGGGCGCGCCCGGCAGATGGACCGAATAGACGGCCATGGATCTTGGCTCCTTGCCAGCGACGGCTCGAAGGTGCTCGCCCGGAGGGCGTCGGCTATCCCCCGAGCGATCCCTTGGTGGAGGGAATGGCGCCGTTCTGGCGTGGATCGAGCGCAACCGCAAGACGCAGCGCGCGGGCGAGGCCCTTAAAGCAGCTTTCCGAAATATGGTGCGCGTTGACGCCGTATAAAGTCTCGACGTGCAGCGTGATCCCGGCGTTCATCGCGAAGGCCTGAAAGAACTCGCGCACCAGCTCGGCATCGAATTCGCCGATTTTTGCGCGGGGAAATTCGGTTCTGAAGACGAGAAAGGGCCGCCCCGAGACGTCGATGGCGACGCGGGTCAGCGTTTCGTCCATTGGCAGCAGGGCGTCGGCGTAGCGCGTTATGCCTGCGCGATCGCCCAGCGCCTGGCGGATCGCGCCGCCCAGCGCAATGCCGACATCCTCGACGGTATGGTGCTGGTCGATATGGAGATCGCCTTTGGCCGAAAGGGCGATGTCGATCAGGGCATGGCGCGCGAGTTGCTCCAGCATGTGATCGAAAAAGCCGATGCCGGTCGCGATTTTGGCCGCGCCGGTCCCGTCGAGATCGACGGAGACCTCGATTTCGGTCTCTTTGGTCTTGCGGGAGATTTTTCCGGCGCGCATTTTCAGCCAGCTCTAAGGGATAAGCCGCTGCTCTAGCAAGTCGGCGAGAGGTTGGCTAGCCTCGCGCGCCTGGAGCGTCCAACGCCCCTATTTGAAGCCGATCACGACGCCGTCGGCGCCGAGCGAGAGCTGCAGCCCCTCGCGCTGGGTCTTGAGGCGCATGGAGACGCCCTTGCTGTTGCTGAGCCAGAGCGTGCCGCCGCCCTGATCGCCGATCGCCCAGCCGGCGCGGACCTGGGCGTAGACGCCGGCGAAATCCTGCAGATTGTTGAGGCCGTAGACGACGCCTGTGGCGGTCAGGCGCGAGGCGCCGATGCCGCCGACGCCAAGCCCTCCGACGGTGATGGGATAGGTGCGGCCCTGAAATTTCAGCGTTCCGCCGCCGATGGCGCCCGAGCCGATGAAGGCGACCTGAACCTGCTGGATCGAGACTGTCGCCGACGGGGCGCCCTGCGGGCGCTCCTGCGCGAGGACGGGCGACGCCATAAGGATGCAGGCGGCAAGGCCTGCAAGGGCCGATTTCGGGGTCATGGGGCACTCGCGGGCGGGGGCGTGATTCGCAGTCAAGCTTAGCTCCCGGCCCAGCGGCTGTCTATCGGAGAGCAGGATCAATCTGGCGGCCTCATTGACCGCCGGGGAAATCGATCAGTCATTGTTCAGGGGCAGCTCGTCCTTATGCGGGCCGGCGAACCAGCCGGGGTCGATCGCAGCCGGCGCGCCTTTGGCGAACATGGCGTCGTTGGGCTCGACCCTGCCCGCGCCGCGGAACGACGTGAGCGCGTAAGGAAGCCCGCTCGAGGCGAGCGGCGAGGGACCGTCCATGACGTGAAAATGGAGGTGCGGCGCATCGCTGTTGCCGCTGCTGCCGAGATGGGCAATCACGTCGCCGGTCTTGACATGATCGCCGGGATGAACCGCGACCGAGCCGGTCTTCAGATGCGCGTAGACGGCGAAATTGCCGCCGCCGAGATCAAGCACGATATGATTGCCGGCGGCGGTGTCGACGGTGACGGCGCGCGCGACGCCGGGCGTCGCTTCGGGCGCGCCGTCCGACGCCTCGACGACGGTTGCATCGGCGACGGCGTAAACCGGAACGCCGAACGCGGGATAGCTTGCGACCTCGGCAAGGGGGCCGTCGAAAAGGCGGCCGGCCTGGTCGAGCTGCGTGAAGTCAATGGCGAAGCGCTCGGCGATCAACGCCTTGCCGTTGAAAGCCATGACGCTGCCGCGATGGGAGGTCAGCTCATCGCAGCAACCGTTGAACGCCACCCAGCGCGGCCCCCGCAGCGGCGGGGCGATGACAACCGCCTTTTTCTCGTCCACGGCGACGTCCGCGCCCTCGAAGGCGATGCTGTCCGGCAGGTTGAATTTGGGATCGAGCGGCACGGTCTTGTGCGCGTCGCCCGGCGCCTGCATGAAGCGCGTCACCGTGATGCGGTGGCGAAACGATTTTGGAATCGGCGCGCCCGCCGGCAGCGCAACATCGAGGAAGGCGTAGCCCGAATGCGAGGGCGGGAGGGTCACGCCGGGCTCGCCGCCATTGATGCGGAAAATCGAGCCGAGGGCCTCGCCCTTCCACTCGGCGAGAACGGCGCCCGACGCAGGGTCGATTGCGGCGATGGCGTCGATGCGCGCGACGAGCTTGGTCTCGTTGACGAATGACAGCTCATAGGCGAGGTGCGCGCGGCCATCCGCGCCTGCGACCGGGCGCGGCGATATGAGCGGTGCGACGACGACGCTGGTGAACTGAACCTCGGATTCCAGCGGGGCGCTCCAGGCGGGAAGCGCGGGCGGCGTCAGCCCCAAAAGGGCGCAGCAAAGAAGCCTCGGACGAAATGCGGACAATGGGCGATCCTCAATGACGGGTGGGGGCTGGTTTCGAATTGCGGCGCCGCCATACGATGGCTGGGCGCGGCGGCGCAATGCCAGATTAAATGGAAACGCGTTGCGATTCCATCCAGATGGATTGCTCTCGATTTCGCGCCGGAGCGGATCGCCGGCGAACCCTCTCGCGATTCAGCGCAGCAGCGACTTCACCTTGCGCACGCCGTCGACGAGCGCGGGCGGCAGGAAATATTTGACCGCATTGCCCAGTCTTTCACGCTCGACCGGCTGTGCGGCTTTGGGAAACTGGGTGGTCAGGAAGCCCGAGCCGTCGCCGTCGGGCCGCCCGTTCGAGTAAAAATAGGCGGCGGCGGACCGGCGCGGCCGGCCATTTGGTTCGGAAATCGGCTTTGGATGGCCGTGCAGGCTTTTCGACGAGTGATAGTAGAGAACCGAGCGGCCGAATTCCGGCACCACCTCGGCGACGAATTTATTCTCGTCCATGTCCCAAAGCTCCAGCGCGCCGCCGTATTCGGAGCGCCAGTTCTTGTTGAGATAGGTGATGAACACCAGCCGGTTGTCGAGATGGGTCACCGAGTGCTGGTTGAAATCGACGTGCATGGCGAATTTGCCGCCGGTCGGGATGTCGTGCAGGCCGCCGGCGTAGAGTTCCGGATCGGTGATGAGGCCCTCGATGCCCGTGACGCGCTCCAGAAAATCGACGAAGCGGCCGGAATGGATGGTGCTGTAATAGAGATGGCTGGCGTCGCCGAGCCAGGTCTTTGGCGCGGATCCGCGCTTGAACTCCTTAGCGGTGTCGTAGCGGCGCCAGTCGCCCCAGTTCAGGCGGTCGAAATCGGCGTAGACGAGATCGAGAAGCGCGGGCGCGAACAGGCCGTCGAAAACGACATGCGGAACCGGCTTCGCGTTGATGAACGTCTCGCGCAACGCCTCGACTCGGGCCGGCGCGAAAAATTCCGGGTTCAGGATTTCGTCGAGACAGAGGGTTACGCCCTCGATCGTGATGCAATTGCGATCGATCTCATTGGCGCGGGGCGCACCGGGGCGGGGCTTCGCCGCTTCGGCGGCGGGCGCTTCGGACATGAGCGAATGATCCTCAAGGTCAGGTTCGGCGGCGGTTCGGACGGTTGAAATCGCAAATTCCGAACATCTGGCGAACGGCGCCATCGCGGGTTCGGCGCCATTACGACGGCCATTGATGAGAATACTTTGCGGCGGAGTGTATAATTCGGCCTTGGCGGCGTCAACTATTGGCGGCCGGTTACTATGGTGCGGCAAAAAGGCCTGCGAAAAGGCGTGCGAAAAAGCCTCAATTGTTTTGATCTGGCGCGGATCAAAAAATATAGATCGCGTTTGATGCGGATCAATGCGCTTTCCTTTTGGCGTTGCCTCGCGCGCCGCGCGTCTCCATTGATCGAGGCGTGGGCGGCCGGGGCGCCGCGATCCGCGCGGCCTTCAGCTTGGCCTTCCCTCGGCCTTCCCTTGCATCGGCTCCGGCGAACACCTAGATGGATGAACTCAGAGCGGCCGGGCGCGCGCCCCTTTCACAGACAAGCAAAATGCATCAAACACCGTCCGGCCCGCAATCCTGGCACGCGACGACCATTATTCTGGTCAAGAAAGATGGCCGCACGGTGATCGGCGGCGACGGCCAGGTGTCGATTGGCCAGACCATCGTCAAGGGCAACGCCCGGAAGGTGCGCCGCCTCGCCAAGGGCGAGGTGATCGGCGGCTTCGCGGGCGCAACCGCCGACGCCTTCACGCTATTCGAGCGGCTGGAGGCCAAGCTGGAGCAATACCCCGGGCAGCTTCTGCGCGCCTGCGTCGAACTGGCGAAGGACTGGCGCACCGACCGCTATCTGCGCCGCCTCGAGGCGATGATGCTCGTCGCCGACCGGCAGGCCGCGCTGGTCCTCACCGGCTCCGGCGACGTTCTGGAGCCGGAGGCGACGGAGCGCGGCTCGGTCATGGGCATCGGATCGGGCGGCAATTATGCGCTAGCGGCGGCGCGGGCGCTGCTGCCGACCGATCTCGACGCCGAGACCATCGCGCGCCGCTCGCTGGAGATCGCGTCGGAAATTTGCGTCTACACCAACCGCAATATCGTGCTGGAAAGCATCCCTTGACGATCTCGGAGCAAACCCTCGACCTCGCGGTCGGTCAGGGCGTTCTCTCAGTCGAGCAGGCGGATCGCCTGCGCGCGCTCGAAGCCTCTCAATCCTCAGACGCCGTCAACGAGGAGAGGCAGGACGATGAGAAACTGCGCTTCATCGGCGGCTTCGGCGATATTTTCGTCACCATCGGCATCGCTCTTTTCCTGGGGTCGAGTGGCTATTTCGCGCAGACCAATTTGGGGACGGCCTGGGTGTGGGCCGTCACGGCGGCGCTGTCCTGGCTCCTCGCCGAGTTCTTCACCCGCAAGCGCCGCATGGCGCTGCCGAGCATTGCGCTGCTTTTGACTTTTGTCGCCTCGGCCTTCCTCGCTGTCGCTTCCGTTCTCGCAAATGCGTTTCCGGCCGGGCGCCCGGCCTGGTTGAAGGAGGACGCCCTCGCCTTCCTTCAGGATGCGACAGGCTGGACGCTCGGATGGAGCGCCCTCGCCGCGTTGGGACTGGCCGCGCTGCACTATTGGCGGTTCAGGGTTCCGGTCACCATCGCCGCTGGCGCCGCGATGGCTTCCACCGCGGTGATCGCCTTCGCGCTGGCGCTTTTGCCGGGCCTCGGCGTCCATGCCCGCAGCGCGCTCCTCATCGCCTGCGGCGTCGCCGTCTTCCTCGCGGCGATGCGCTTCGACATGGCGGACCCCGAGCGGCTGACGCGCAAAACGGACATCGCGTTCTGGCTGCATCTTCTGGCGGCGCCTCTGATCGTCCAGCCGCTCATGTTCGGCTTTCTCGGCGGCGTCTCCGATCTCGATGCGCCGCGGGCCGCTGGCATCCTCGCGATTTTCGTCGGCCTTGGCCTGGTCGCCGTCATTATAGACCGGCGGGCCTTTCTCGTGTCGGCTCTGGCCTATGCCGGCTTCGCCTTTGGCGCGCTCATCCAGCGCTCGGGAATCCAGCAGGAGGCGACTCCCGCGACGCTGCTTGCGCTCGGCGCTTTCGTACTGGCGATCAGCGCAGGATGGCGGCCTTTGCGCCATGCGGCGCTGCGCCTCTTGCCTGAGGCCTTGACCCGGCGCCTTCCCCACCCTCTCACCTCGAAGACCACATGACCGATTTTTCGCCGCGCGAGATCGTCTCCGAACTCGACCGCTTCATCGTCGGCCAGCACGACGCCAAGCGCGCCGTCGCCATCGCCCTGCGCAACCGCTGGCGGCGGCTTCGCCTCGAAGGCTCCATGCGCGATGAGGTGCTGCCGAAAAACATCCTGATGATCGGCCCGACCGGCTGCGGCAAGACCGAGATTTCGCGCCGCCTCGCGAAGCTCGCGGGCGCGCCATTTCTGA
Source organism: Methylocella sp. (assembly GCA_052146775.1). Classification (GTDB taxonomy): domain Bacteria; phylum Pseudomonadota; class Alphaproteobacteria; order Rhizobiales; family Beijerinckiaceae; genus Methylocapsa. The sequence continues at coordinate 16,897 of JBKQMI010000229.1, forward strand.
AAGTTGAGGCCACCAAATTCACCGAAGTCGGTTATGTCGGCCGCGATGTCGAGCAGATCGTGCGCGATCTCGTCGAGACGGCGATTGCGATGATCCGCGACGACAAGCGCAAGCTCGTTCGCGCCAAGGCTGAACTTGCGGCGGAGGAGCGCCTTCTCGACGCCCTCGTCGGCTCCGGAGCCTCGCCGCAGACCCGCGACAGCTTTCGTAAAAAACTGCGCGCGGGCGAACTCGACGAAAAGGACATCGAGATCGAGCTGGCGCATGGCGGCGGCGGCGCGATGCCGATGTTCGAACTGCCGAATATGCCGGGCTCGCAGATTGGCGCCATCTCGATCGGCGATATTTTCGGCAAGGCGATGGGCAAGGGCGCAAAGCCGCGCCGCACCACCGTTAAGGACGCGACGGCGCCGCTGATCACCGAGGAGAGCGACAAGCTCGTCGATCAGGACCAGGTCGTGCGCGAGGCGATCCATGAGGTCGAGAACAACGGCATCGTGTTCCTCGACGAGATCGACAAGATCTGCGTGCGCGAGGGGCGCGGCGGCGCCGATGTCTCGCGCGAGGGCGTGCAGCGCGACCTGTTGCCGTTGATCGAAGGCACGAGCGTTCCGACCAAGCACGGCGTGGTGAAGACCGACCACATCCTGTTCATCGCCTCGGGCGCCTTCCATGTCTCGAAGCCCTCGGATCTCCTGCCCGAATTGCAGGGGCGCCTGCCGATAAGGGTCGAGCTTTCGCCGCTGACAGAGGACGATTTCCGCCGCATCCTGACCGAGACGGAGGTGAGCCTCATCAAGCAGTATGAGGCGCTGCTGCGCACCGAAGGCGTCGAGCTTTCGTTTACGCCGGACGCCGTCAACGCGCTGGCGAGGATTGCGGCGCAGGTCAATTCCACGGTCGAGAATATCGGCGCGCGGCGGCTGCAGACGGTGATGGAGCGCGTGCTCGACGATGTGAGCTTCACCGCAACCGACCGCTTCGGCGAGACCATCGTCATCGACGCGGCGTTCGTGGAGAAGAACATCGGCGATCTGGCCCGCAACGCGGATCTCAGCCGGTTTATTCTTTAGGCCGGCCGGGCCGCTTGCGTTGCGCCCCGATCCTTGCGATAGCCGTTCGCCTTCGGCAACGTCGATCGTCAGGAGCCTCGTCAAAAATGGCGCAATTCGTTGAGCGTGTTTTTTCCGGCGTCCAGCCGACGGGAAACCTGCATCTCGGCAACTATCTCGGCGCGATCGTCAAATTCGTCGAGTTGCAGCGCACGCATGACTGCATCTATTGCG
>JBKQMI010000230.1:0-15376 GCA_052146775.1 Methylocella sp.
CCCTGAGGCGCCGTTGGATCAGATGGATGGCGAGATGGGTGATGTCGATGCCGATCCAGCGGCGACCCAGTTTTTGCGCCGCGTGGACCGTCGTGCCGCAGCCGCAGAAAGGATCGAGCACGAGATCGCCTTCATTGGAGGAGGCGGCGATGATGCGTTCGAGCAGGGCGAGAGGCTTTTGGGTCGGGTAGCCGAGGCGTTCCTGAGCTTGAGCCTGCACGGGCTGAATGTCAGTCCAAACATCGTCAATCGGATTGCCTTCTTGTTCGTCCAAGAAGCGCTTGAGAGGGGGAACCCCTCCCGGTCTGCTCTGAACGATCAATCCATCTTCAAGGGCCTTCTGCATTCTTTCTTTTGTCCAACGCCATACTCTGGTCACTCCGAGAAATTCGTACGTCAAGTTCGGCCGGTTCTTATTGGGATTTGTCAGGTCTGCTAGTCGATAAACACGATCGGCATCATCTTTAAAGCGATAAAATTGGCTTAGGTAAGCGGGATCGTGCCCTATGTATTGCGCATTCCATATCCATTTATCGGTCTTCGTGTAACGAAGAATTACGTCGTGATTTCGCGCAAATCTCGTAAATGCCAACCCCTTGGCATTTTGTCTTTTCCAAATGATTTCATTTCCTACGTTGGTTGGGCCAAAAACAGCATCCAACAGAATTTTCAAATAATGGCTAGCCGTCGGGTCGCAGTGCAGATAGAGCGAACCCGTCGGCTTCAGCACCCGATGCAATTCCAGAAGCCGGACCGCCATCATGGCGAGATAGGCCATCATGTCGTTTTCTTTCAAAAACGACCGCAAGGCGCGCAGCATTTCCGCCGCGTCCGAATTGCCGGATTGCATCACCTCGTCGAAAGCCTGCTCGGCCGACTCGTTCCAGTGCCAGGTGTCGTCGAAGGCTTCGATCTGCGCCTGACTCTTGTGACCGTCGGGAGCCTTGAACAGCACATTGTAGGTCGCGTTCGAGTTAAAGGGCGGATCAAGATAGACAAGATCGACGCTCTCGTCGGCGATATGGTTCCGCAGGATATTGAGATTATCGCCATAAAACAGCGTGTTGCCCGCAGGGGTCTTCAGCATGAAGCGCCTTTCGCGCGCCCTCGTGGTTCGAGACGCGCCCTTCGGGCGCTCCACACCATGAGGGCTTTGGGGGGAGATGACAAAGGAATGGCCGTCATGCTCAAGACCCCTCATCCTGAGGAGCCGCCGGAGGCGGCGTCTCGAAGGACGGGGGGTCGCACTTCGACGTTCTCGCCTTTCCCCGCCACTTCGACAGCGCGGACAAGGCGACCCAATCGCCGCGCATCATCGCTTCCTTCTTGGCGCGCGACCACCCCTTGATGCGGCGCTCGGCCGCGACCGCCTCGTCGATTCGTTCGTAATATTCGCTGAAAACAAGCTCCACCGGCAAGCGGCTTTCCGTGTAGCAGCCTTTGACAAGCTTTTGCGCGTGTTCGCTGACGCGCTCTTCCACCGAACGCCGCGTGAGGCCGGTGTAATAGCTTCCGTCGGCGCAACGCAGAATGTAGATGGAAGCGCCCTGCATCGGAAACCCTCGTCCTTCGAGACGGCCGCTTCGCGGCCTCCTCAGGATGAGGGTTTCTGGGCTAACAGGCAACGCCGTCAGGGGCCGCTCTATTGCCCCGCGCCGGGCGCGCCGGGCGCCCCGTGCTCGCCGACGCCGAAAATCTGGCGGAAGATGCCGGGCGCGATCGCCGACAGAGGGTTGATGCTGAGGGTCGGCGAACTGATCTTGCCCTCGACGCGGTAATTGACCCCGATCAGGCCTTCGTTGGATCCGCCGCCGAGGATCGCGCCGAAGACGGGAATTTTCGAGAACAGATTATTGACCGCATAGGCCGGCACGAACGTCCCTTTCATGTCGACGCCGTCGTGGGCGAAGTCGAGCCAGCCGTCGACGGTGAGGCCGAGGGAGTCGCCGTTCATGACGCCATCATTCATGAGGAGCCGCGTGCCGGCGCGCTCGAAACGCACCTGCAGCCGGTTGAAGGCCATCGCTCCGGGGTCGATTTTTCGCGGCTTGCCGGAGGCGTCGGTCGGCGGCGCGCCTTCGGCGACGAGCCTTCGCAGCGCCGGCTCGTCGCGAAGGATGAAGCCGTCGATGGTGAGGACGCCGGAGAGGGCGGGCGGCCCGATCTGCATATTGGCCACGAGGCGCCCGTTCTCCATATGCTTGTAGAGATCGGTGAACAGAAGGAGCGATCCGGCGTCGTCCGACAGAATCATCAGGCGCGATGCATTCGCGGGTCCCGCCAGATTGCCCGAAACCGTGTCGCGCCCAAACCGTCCGGCGAACGAAAGCTGCCTGAACTGATCGCCCTGCTTCAGCATCTTCATTTCGAATCCGCTCAGCACCTGCTTGTTGTAGCCGCTGAGCAGGGCCGATTTGATGTCATAATCGATCTGCTTGATCGGCGAGGCCGCCGCAGCCGCGGGCGAAGCGGCGTCCGCCGGCGTTCCGGCAACCGCCCCTGACGCCGGCGCACCCGGCTCCGCGGATGAGGCGAACAGGGTTTTCAGGAATGGTCTGGCGTCGACCGCCGCGGCCCTGATCATCACCTTGAGTGTGTCGCCGACACGCAGCGCCTCGATCTTTGCGTCGTCGCCGGGGGAAAACTTGACCTGCGAGAATTTCGCGCTCTGCAGCGACTGGTCGGAGCCAAGCGCGATCACGCCGCGCGCCAGGATCGGGCCGGCGTCGAGGGCGATCTGATCGAGCAAGGTCTGGCCATTGGCGGCGGAGAGCGAGAATTTCGCCTTGCCGGGGCGCCCCGGCGGTTTCGACGCGCCGGGCCATTCGATACCGGTATGGGTCAGGTCGAGTTCGACATCCGCCTTTATGTCGCCGCCGGCTCCGAGCGGGGCGCTGACGACGGCGCCTATCGGCCCCGTGATCCCGGGCACGCCGTCAAGGCCCTGCTTGGCGCGCGCGGCCTCGTCCATGGTAAGGTGAACCGTCGCGAAGGCGCCCTTGCCCGCCGCCTGCGTCATCTCGACCGTGGCGGGCGCGCCGAACATGCGCCCCTGCCCGCTGGCCTTGAGACCGCTCGGATCGACGATGACGCTGAGGGTCGCCGCGTCGAGCGCCTCCTTGCCGAGCAGATTCTCGGCCATGAAATTGGCGACCGCCGCGTTGATTTTGAGGCTGGTGTCGGCCGGACTCATATTGGGTTGGAGATTGAGGTCGATTTCGAGCTGGCCGTCGACCTGCCCCTTCAGCGTCGATCGATCGAGCGGCAGGCTGGCGTAGGGTTTCAGCGCGTCGCGCGAAAGCAGATCGCCGATCGTCTCGACGCTGCCAGCGATCCTGGTGACGATGGCGGCGGGCGTTGGCTTTTGCGCCGCATCGGGGATGTGGAACGTCCCGCCCGCCGCGGCTGTGAGCGCGCCGGCGCCGCCGTCGAGCATGCCGACGCTCGTCGTCGTAAAGGTGGTGGTCCGGCCGGTGACGTGTCCGACCCCGTCGACGCCGGTCAGAGGCGGCACGCCGGCGAGGAATTCGACGCTTCCATTCGAGACGCTGAAATCGATCAGCAGGCTATCGTCCGGGGGCGGATGTTCGTCGCGCATCGCGGCGAGATCGGCCGCGTTGAAATCGAACTGCATCGTCCCTTTCTCGATGATACCCTGCTCTACGTGGTCGAGCAGATAGGACCTCACCGGGGCGACAAGGAATGATGGCCACAGCCGGGCGACCACCGCGATCGGAGTCGGATCGAGCGAAGCGCCGAACCGCATGCGCGGACCGTTCGTCCAATCGACGTCGCCCGCCATCGCGAAACCGGCCTGCGGACCGCCGGCCATCAGCCGGTCGACGACGAATTTTTTCTCAGTGAGAAAAAGCCGGGCCGTCAGCGCGACGTAATCGACGACGACCGTTTTTTGTCTTGGACGATCGGGCGCGGCGATCCAGGGATCGACGTTCTGGATGTTGACGAGCCAGGGGTCTCCCTCGCGTTCCGGCAAGGCGACGAAACCCGCCACGGCGCCCTTCGTATCGCCCGCGACGAGTTTCACCGGATCGACGACGATGCGCCGCGCGGCGCCATCCCAATGCAGGCCGCCATGAATGGAATCGACCATCATGGGTTCGTCCTTGGGATCGTCCCAGCGAAAATATCCGGCGCCGAAATCGAACTCGCCGATAGCTTCCGAAAGCACGCCGTCGGGACGCAGGCCGACGCTGAACTTCGCCGATAGAGGCATGTCGAAATCGGCGCCGATCGAGCGCGCCCCCGTCGCGAGAAGGATTTCATCGAGCGACAGATTTTGCAGCGACAGCATCAACCGGCGCTCCGCGTGCGGCGCGCCGCTGGCGAGGCCGTTCGCCGACCAGCGTCCATTGGGTCCATCGACCGAGAGGTTGAACGTCGTCCCGCCGGACCTCCTGTCGAAGCTGAGATTGACGCCGTCGAACGTCATTTGCTGATGCGCGGAGCGGTCGTCGATCACCACCCGCCCGCGCGTGATGCCGACGCGATCCACGGCGGCGATCTGGCTATCAGGATTGGTCAGCGAGTCGATCAGCAGGCGCAGCGACGAAGCCATCTGCTTGACGAGCAGCGCGCGCGGCTTCGGCTCGGCCGGGGTTCCCGCATTCTGCGCGCCCGCGCCTTGACTGGGTGCGGGCCGCAGCAGATCGCCCGGCGCGCCTTCCTTGACGAGCTGATCGGCGAGCGGCGGCGTGAGCGCGATGGTTTCCTCCGAGCCGGGCGCGATCGGCTGCGCGATCGACCCATCCGGCAGCAGGGCGAGGCGCACTTCGACGTCGAAGACTTCGAGCCGCTTCGGGACCACATGTCCGGCGATCAGCGGGAGGAGCGCGATCGACACTTCCGCGCGGGGAGCGGTGAGAATCGTGCGTCCGGAGCTGTCCTTGAGCGTCAGCCCGTCGACGCCGAGCGTCGGCGTCAAGCCGCGCCCGCTCATGAACGTCCGCCCGAGGCTGAAATCATAGCCGCGGCCGAAGCGCTGATCGAGGGCGCTCGCAATACGCGGGCCGAAGCCGTCGATCGCCATCGGCCCCTGTGCGAGACGCAGAGCAAGAAGCCCGCCGCACAGGAGCGCAAGCAGAACGGCGCCGATCGCGAGATAGCAGGCCGACCAGGCGAAAGCGGTGAATCGGCGCGGCCGTCTCAGCCGAGGCGAAGCGAGCCCCTTCGCCGCCTCTACGGAACATGCCGGCGCCGCGCTCCCCGCTGCCGGCGATTCCTCACGATGCTTCACCAACCGCTCGCGGCCTTTCCAATGCAAGCTGAAGCTGGAAACTTCACCATTACGCGAATATACAGGTACGTAAGTCTGCAGGCCTTGCGGAGATCGGCCTCGTTACGCGACGATTCCGGATGCCGCCCTCAGGATAGATCCCTGCACGACGCGGCCTCGCGGGCAACATTTTTTCGCGAAGCCTGACTGCGGCCGGCGTCCGCGGGCAGGCTTCGATCGCAAGCAGTGCGTCAGCGCGGGCCGACAAAGAACTACGCCCTCGAAAGAAAGACCGATGGCTTTTCAATGCGACGAAAGGAAGGCGACATGAGCCAGCAACCCGCCGCGAAGACGAAACCGGCCCTGGGCGGGGCGGCGCCCGCTTTCGCGCTGCCGGTCGACGCCGGCGGCTTGGTCTCGCTGCAAAGTTTCAAAGACCGCAAGCTCGTCCTTTATTTTTATCCAAAGGACGACACCTCCGGTTGCACCAGGGAGGCGATCGACTTCAATCGCCTCAAACCGGAATTCGACAAGGCGAGCGCCGCCATTCTCGGGGTTTCGCCGGATACCGCGGCGAGCCATGCGAAGTTCAAGGTCAAGCATGGGCTCGACCTTGCGCTGGCCTCGGACGAGACCAAAGCGATGCTTGAGGATTATGGCGTCTGGGTCGAAAAAAGCATGTATGGCCGCAAATATATGGGCGTCGAGCGGACCACGTTTCTCATCGATCGCGCCGGCGTCATCGCGAAGGTCTGGAGCAAGGTGAAGGTTCCCGGCCATGCGGAGGCGGTGCTGGCCGCCGTCGAGGCGCTGGAGTGAACGTCGCCGGGCTTCGCCGTCACCCTGCTTGAGGCTTGCCCGAGACTTGTCCCAAACTTGCGCGATGCACGCGATCTGACGAATATCGCTTGATCGCAACTCATAGTAGAACTTAATCTCGCCCCGGTAGAGTTTCGATCTCGCGTGATCGCGCAAGGGGAGCAGAGCCGCGATGCAAGGTAAGGGCATAATTCACGGCCGCGCAAGCGCGCTTCGCAATAAGCGTACGGCGGGACGGTTCTGCGGGAAGCCTCACCCGAACGGCTTTCCCCCCGATAGCAGCCGCCCGCGCCTGGACGCCGACCCTTCCATGGTGGACTCCACGGCGGTTTACCTCGCTCATATGACGGATGAACTCGCCAAGCTCGCCCACGGCGCCGGGCTCGATTTGTTGAGCTATCTGCTCGATATGGCGAGGCTCGAGGCCGCGACTTGCGCGCGAGCGGGCGCGCTCGAATTTCCGCGGCGAAACGAAGTTTGACAGGCGCAGCCAGCACGCCGCTCGCCAAAACCGACAAGCGTGTCGAACGGCCCATCCCGCAGCGGCTTCGCCTATTTGATTCCTTGGCCGATCGATCCCTTGGCCTGTTGATCCTTGCAGACCGCGCGGCCCTCAGAAGGGATTCCAGGTCGATGTCGGCGTGAACTTCAGATAGCTGACGTTGAAACCGAGGCGCGCGCCGACGCCGGACCGAATCGGGACGACATAGACGTCATCATTGATCAACGCCGTCATGCCGAAACCGCCAACGAGATAGGCCGAGCCGTCGACGCCGCCGAACCGGCGGAAAATAGCGTTGGTCGCCGGAAGGTTATAGACCAGCATCATGGTGCGGTCGCCGTCGGCGCCGGCGTCGAGGCCGAGCGATGGTCCCTGCCAGAACACCCGCAGATCCCCCGCGTTGCGCGTATGCATGACGCCTTCGCCGTAACGCAAGCCGCCGATGAACGCGCCGGTCGCCTCCTGGCCCAGAATGTAGCCATTGGGCTTGCCCCAACGGTTCGTCGCTGATTCGACGGCCTGGGCGAGACCGCGTGAAATCGAACCGAAGAATTTGTGGCCGCTTGCGACGATCTCGTCGGGCGCATATTCGGCTGGCCGGTCCGGCGCCGGATCGGCCAGCGCGGCGAGCGGCCGAAGGCCCACGAGGGAAACGCCGGAAGCGAGCGCCGCCAATTGCAGCGTCGCCGCTCTTCGCGTCAGCATGTTCGATCCTCCGCCTGTGAAGCTTTGTGAACTTAATCGCAAGTTTTGGCAGAAGTAAGTTAACGAATTGTTGAGCGGGCGCCGCATGGAAAAAGCGACCGCTCGTCGATCAAGAGCGGGATGAGGAAAAGTGGGAGCCGCTTTTCCGAAACGCCTCGAATTGATCACGTTCATGATTTCGGATCGAGTCGATCCAAAATTATCATGATCTCGCCGCGCTTCAGGGCTGAATGGCGCCGCGATCGCCCCAGGCGACGAAGGGGCCGTTCCTGAACTGCGCGCCCGCCTTGCCATACTGCAGCGGATGATGCGCGCCGTCGAGGACGATGCCGCCCGCCGCGCGCAAGACGGCGTCGCCAGCCGCCGTGTCCCACTCCATCGTCTGGCCGAAGCGCGGGTAGACGTCGGCGTCGCCCTCGGCGACCGCGCAGAATTTTAACGAGGATCCGGCGGCGCGGCGCTCCCTGATCGGCAGCTGCGCGAGGAAAGCCTCCGTCTCGGGATCCGAATGAGAACGGCTCTCCAGCGCCGTCAAACCTTCGGAAGGCGCCGCCCGCACGTGGATCTCCCGGCGCAACGCCCGGGGCGGCAGCGCCGCGCCGGGCGCCACTGTGCAGGAGGTCGCGGTCGCGCCGCCGATCCAGAGTTGTCCGAGAGCCGGAGCGTAGACGACGCCGGCGAACGGGGCGCCGTCGACGATGAGCCCGATGTTGATCGTGAACTCGCCATTGTGGTTGAGAAATTCGCGCGTGCCGTCGACCGGATCGACGAGAATAAAGGTCGTGCCCGCCACCGTCTTCTTGCCGTTCGCCGCCGCCTCTTCCGCCAGAACGGGAAAACTCGGCAGCCGTTCCGCGAGGCGCCCCAATATGATCGCCTCGGCATATTCGTCGGCGTCGCAGACGGGGCTTTTGTCCGGCTTGCGCCGGGCATGGCTGTCGGAGGCGTAGACCGCCATGACCGCGACGGCGGCCTCGAGCGCGATCTCGGCGAAAATATCGGCGATCGCATCCTGGTCTATGGGCGCGCCATTCGGCGCCTCGACGAGCAAAGGATTCTTTTCAATAGGCACGGGAGTCCGATCAAAAGGCCTGAAGGTCCAATAGGTTCGGCGCGAAGATCAAGGCGCATTTTTAAAGCGTTGGCCTATGCGGGTCTCTCAGCCATCGCGAAAAATCAATCAGCTCCAAAACTAATGTAAAGCGCCTGAATGGGATATGAAGTACTTTTCAATTCTTTAATAAACCGCTTAAAGAAAAGTGAAGAGTCGCCCCTCCGGATACGGATCGCGCGCCGTTCGCCGCATCGCGCAAATCTCTGCGCACTGGGGCGCTTAACGCAATTTCGCTTGATCTAGACTGGAGCGGCCTCCGAAGGCTGAATTGTCACGCTGGCGCTTTGGCGTTTTCCATCAGTCCGACGAAACGGCGAAACAGATAGTGGCTGTCGCGCGGGCCGGGCGAGGCCTCTGGATGATGCTGCACGGAAAAGGCCGGCCGATCCGTCAATTCGAGCCCGCAGTTCGAGCCATCGAACAGCGAGCGATGGGTTTCCCGCGCATTATCCGGCAGGCTCGAAGCATCGACCGCGAACCCATGGTTCATTGAAACGATCTCGACCTTGCCCGTCGCGAAATCCTGCACGGGATGATTGGCGCCGTGATGGCCCTGGCTCATTTTGAGCGTCGCGCCGCCGAGCGCGAGCGCCAGCATCTGATGGCCAAGGCAAATGCCGAAGGTCGGGATCTTCTTTTCGAGCAGGGCCTTAATCACCGGAACGGCGTATTTTCCCGTCTCGGCCGGATCGCCGGGGCCATTCGACAGGAAGACGCCGTCAGGATGGAGAGCGAGGATCTCTTCGGCCGTCGCCGTCGAGGGCGCAACGGTCACGCTGCAGCCAGCCTCCGTCAGCAGCCGCAAAATATTGCTTTTGATCCCATAGTCGATCGCGACCACCTTGAACCTGCCTGGCCCGGCGAGCCCATAGCCTGTTTCCTGCGTCCAGGCCGATTGAGTCCATTCATATCGCTGCGTCGAGGCGACGCTCGGCACGAGGTCCATGCCCTCCAAGCCCGGCCACGCCGCCGCTTTGGCCTTCAGCGCGTCGATGTCGAAAACGCCATCGGGGGAATGCGCGATCACGGCGTTCGGCATGCCGCGTTCGCGAATACGCGTCGTCAGCGCGCGCGTGTCGATGCCGCAAAGGCCGATGATGCCCCGGCTTTTCAGCCATGCGTCGAAATGCCGGGTCGAACGATAGTTCGAGGGATTGGTGATGGGCGCATGAATGACGACGCCGCGAACTCCCGCGCTCGCCGCGGGGTTCGCCGTCTCGACATCATCGTCATTGGCGCCGACATTGCCGATATGCGGAAAGGTGAAGGTCACGATCTGCCCCGCATAGGACGGATCGGTGAGGATCTCCTGATAGCCGGTCATGGCCGTGTTGAAACAGACCTCGCCCACGGCTTCGCCCGTCGCGCCAAGCCCGGTCCCCTCCAGGACGAGGCCATCGGCAAGCACGAGAAGCGCGCTCGCGCGGGGCGCGCGCCAAAAACCCGGCGCTTTTTCTTGATCCTGCGTCATGCTCGCTCTACACCCATGCGCTCGCCGCCCTTCGGGGCCGCCTGACTTTGGTTAATGCCTATTTGGGGCTTTGGACGGCGCGAAGCTAGTGGCGCCCCGGGCCAACGTCAATTCTCGTGAAGAAAAGGCAATGAATTCATGCGCGAACAATTCACGAGCGAACTCAAGCTTGCGATGAAGGCGGGAGACAAGCGCCGCGTCGATACGATCCGCATGATCACGGCCGCGCTGAAGGACAAGGACATCGAGGCGCGCGGCTCGGGCAAGACGGTCGGCGAGGACGAGATTTTAGCCCTGCTGCAAAAGATGGTGAAAAGCCGTCAGGAATCGCTGGAAATTTACGAAAAGGCCGGCCGCGCCGACCTCGCCACGCAAGAGAGCGAGGAAATCGCCATCATCCGCAGCTTTCTGCCCGAGCCGCTCGATGAGGCCGCGGTCGAAGCAGCCATCGCGGAAGCCGTCGCCGAGACCGGCGCCGCGTCGATCAAGGATATGGGCAAGGTCGTCGCCGCGCTCAAGGCCAAATACGCGGGCCGCATGGATTTCGCGAAAGCCAGCGCTGCGGTGAAGACAAAGCTCGGAGCTTAAGGCTGATACGCTCACGGATTCCGGCGCAAAAAAAGCGCCAGATCCTCCGGCGCCATATGCGTCAGATTCTCCTCGGCGGGAAAGGCGCCGCCCCGGACATCCCGCGCATAGGCCCGCGCGGTCTCGACCATCAACGCGCCGACTTCCGCGTAGCGCCGGTTGTGCCGGAAATTTTTTGCGCCGAACCCTAAGACGTCGGTGATGACCAGCACCTGACCGTCGGTCTTGCGACCGGCGCCGATGCCGATCGTCGGCGCCTTGACCGATCGCGTCACTTCGGCGGCGACCTCCTCGGGGATCATTTCGAGGATCAGCAGCTTCATTCCAGCCTGATCCAGCGCCATCGCGTCGGCGAGCAGTTTTGCAGCCTCCTGCGCCGAGCGTCCCTTGACGCGCTTTTCCAGATGGGTCTGCGGCTCCAGCCCCAGATGGCAGCAGACCTCGATAGCGGCGGCCGCGAGCGCCTCCAGAATGGCGAGATGCGCACCCTCGAATTTCACGATATTCGCGCCGGCGGCGACCAGTTCCTTCGCGTTGGCGACGGCAGCCGCCGGCGAATCATAGGTTTGAAACGGCAGGTCGCCAATGATCGTCGCCTCGGGCGCGCCGCGGCGCACGGCGGCGATATGGTGGCGCATGTCGGCCAGCGTCACCTCGCGCTCGCTTTTGTAGCCGAGCATATTGGCGCCGACGCTGTCGCCGACGAGGATGATGTCGACGCCCGCCTCCGCCTCCGCCCGGGCGGTCGGGGCGTCATAGGCGGTGAGGACGGCGATCTTCGTCCCCCGCCGCTTCATGTCGAAAAAACGCGCGGCCTTGCTCATCTGCGGGCCTTTCGCCGAAGCGTGCGGCGCGGGCTCCTCGGGAACCGGACGCCTCGTGAAAATCCTGCTATATATAGATTGCCGGAATTCACCGGCCTACATTCTGTGGACGCAAGACGCGCAGCGCGCCATCTCTCTTGGACTTAAGGGGCAATCCGCCCCGAACCTGTGGATGGTGGGGATAACCCCCGGATTGCGCGAACGGGATGCCAGAAATCCGCGACAACACCAAGATGCGCTTTCCGCCTTCCTTTCTCGATGATGTTAAGGCCCGGCTTCCCGTGTCGGACGTGGTGCGCCGGCGCGTCAAACTGGTGAAAGCGGGGCGCGAGTGGAAGGGCCTCTCGCCTTTCAACGCGGAAAAGACGCCGTCTTTTTTCGTCAACGACCAGAAAATGGCCTGGTTCGACCTCTCCGCAGGCAAGAACGGCAATATTTTCGACTTTGTGATGGAGACCGAGGGGCTGAGTTTTCCCGAGGCGGTGGAGCGCCTCGCGGGCGAGGCGGGCCTCGCGCTGCCCCGCGCGACGCCCGAGGCCGAAGCCCAGGAGGAGCGGCGCGCTGGTCTGCATGAGGCCCTCGACATGGCCGCGGATTTTTTCGCCGCGACGCTCAACGGCCCATCCGGGCGCCCGGCGCGCGAGTATCTGGCGCAGCGCGGCGTCACGACCGAGGCGCAAAAGCAGTTCCGGCTCGGCTACGCCCTCCCCGAGAAATACGCCCTGCGCGACCATCTCGCCGCCAGAGGCATCGCCAAGGAGACGATGGTCGAGGCCGGACTGTTGATCCATGGCGAGGATATCGCCGTCCCCTATGACAGGTTTCGCGACCGGATCATGTTTCCGATCGCCGACCGCTCCGGCCGGCCGATCGCCTTCGGCGGCCGGGCCCTCGCCAAGGACGCCGCCGCCAAATATCTGAATTCGCCGGAGACGCCGCTGTTTCACAAAGGCTCGGTGCTTTATAACCACCATCTCGCCCGCAAGGCGGCGCATGGGTCCGGGCGCGTCATCGTCGTCGAGGGCTATATCGACGTGATCGCGATGGCGAGCGCGGGCTTTCCCGAGACAGTGGCGCCGCTCGGCACCGCCTTGACGCCGGATCAGGCCGCCCTCTTATGGAAGATGGCCGAGGAGCCGATCCTCTGTTTCGACGGCGACAGGGCCGGGCGCAAGGCGGCCTATCGCGCGATCGACATGGCTTTGCCCTTGATTGGGCCCGGCCGATCGCTGCGCTTCGCGCTGCTGCCGGAGGGGCAGGATCCGGACGATCTTTTGCGGTTGGGCGGCGCGCCCGCCATGGCCGAGCGCCTCTCCCAGGGCCTCGCCATGGCCGATCTGATCTGGCTGCGGGAGACCGAGGCTCAGGACCTCGCGACGCCGGAGCGCCGCGCCGGCCTCGAACGGCGCCTGCGCGAGATCGCGCAGGAGATCGGCGACGAGACGCTGCGGCGCTATTACAGGGATGACTTCAAGGAGCGTCTTTACAAGCTGTTCGGCCAGCGGCGCGAGACCCCGCCGCAGCGGCGCGAAAGGCGAGGCCAGCCAACGCCTTTCGGCCCGCGGCGCGGTCTTGAATGGGGCCGCGAAGGCGGCGACCGCGGCCCGCCGGTGGCCAGCGCCGCGCTTTCGAGATCGCCATTATTTCAAGCCGGAACGTCCAGCCTGCTTCCGCGCGAGGCGCTGATTCTGCTGCTTTTGCTCAATCACCCCGGGCTTGCCGAGCGTCATATCGAGGCGATCGCGGAGATCGAGTTCGCCAACGCGGAGGCGAACGCCCTGCGCGATATTCTGCTCGACCGCGCGAGTTCCGGCCCCCTTGATGGAGAGGAAATCCGCCGCGCCGCCGGCGCGGGATTTGCGTCGATTGTGCAACGGCTCGACGCGCTAGCCGCACATTCGACGCATTTTTACCTAAAAAACAGTGCAGCTGAGGTCGATGCCGAGGAAGTTTTGAGGCAGGCCCTGACCTTGCATCGGCGCGCCGGCACGTTACATAAGGACTTGAGTTTAGCGGAAATCGCTCTCGCTCAGGATCCAAGCGACGCCAATCTTGCGCGTCTCAAGGATATTCAGGAGCAATTGCTGGCGCTGGGCGGGACGGAGGCGACAATTGAGGGTTTTGGAGCATCCTCTGGCCGTTCGGGCGGGACTTTGTGACAGCGAGATTTTGACTCCCGCAAATTTGATCATGTACAAGGACGAAAGCTGAGGCTGCGGGCGATGTCCGGCGGCGGCGGGCTCTATGTCGTTCGCGAGCCGGAATGGTTCGGGAATCGGCTTCAATTCCTAAAACTCAAGGTCAATTCCGCATTGGCCGCTTGACGAATGCTGGCGGTTTCACGAATTGGTCAGTCACAACGATTGCGGCGGCGGCGCCGGTCTATCGCCTGGCGGGGCGCGGCCCCCTCAAAGAGCGATCCGGCCGGGGCGGCCGATCGAGGCTTTTGGATAAGGCTAGTTCTCACTCTTGTTCTTATTCAACTTGCATCTTGAAATTTTGTCCGGTCGGAAACCTCCCGGAAGAGGGAGTCAGGCTTTGAGGCGGGCTTTCGAAAGCGAGACGGCCGTGAGCCGGCCGAAAGTCAGTCGAATTTATTCTAAAGGCGGAGGCCATTGATGGCGAAAAAGGATAGCGAGAAGACCGAGGAGGAAGGCGGCGTGGTGGAGACCGCGGACAGCCCACTGCTCGATCTATCGGACGCCGCCGTCAAGCGGATGATCAAGGCCGCGAAAAAGCGCGGCTTTGTGACCTATGCCGAATTGAACTCCGTTCTGCCGTCGGAAGAGGTCAATTCGGAGCAGATAGAGGACATTCTCGCGATGCTGAACGAGATGGGCATCAATGTCGTCGAGACCGAGGAGCACGAAGAGAGCGAGAGCGAGGAAGCCGCCGAGGAGGAGGAAGCCGAGGGCGGCGATCTCGTCGAGGTGGCGCAGCCGAAGGCGGTCGCCATCCGCTCGTCGGAGCCGGCCGATCGCACCGACGATCCTGTGCGCATGTATCTGCGCGAGATGGGCTCCGTCGAGCTATTGTCCCGCGAGGGCGAAATCGCCATCGCCAAGCGCATCGAGGCCGGCCGCGAGGCGATGATCGCCGGACTTTGCGAAAGCCCGCTGACCTTTCAGGCGATCATCATCTGGCGCGACGAACTGAACGACAGCAAGGTGCTGCTGCGCGACATCATCGATCTCGAAGCGACTTATGCGGGTCCCGACGGGCGCAACACGCCGAAGATCGACATGACGGCGCCGGGCGCGGCCGAAGCGCTCGCCGCGCAGCAGGCCGCGCCGGCGACGGCGCCCCTCAATCCGCCGGGCAGGCTGCGCCCGGCCGGCGAGGATGGCCTCGACTCCCCGGTCCCCGAAGACGCATTCGACGATGAAGACGACATGGAGAATTCCGTATCGCTGTCGGCGATGGAGTCGGAACTGAAGCCCAAGGTTCTCGACACCTTCGACAGGGTGGCGGACGCCTACAAAAAACTGCGCCGGCTGCAGGACCAGAACGTCGAGAACAAGCTCAAGAACGAGACCCTGACCCCTTCGCAGGAGCGCAAGTACAAGACCCTCAAGAAGGAAATCGTCGCCGACGTCAAATCGCTCTCGCTCAATCCGAACCGCATCGAAGCCCTGGTCGAGCAGCTCTATGACATCAACAAGCGCCTGATCGGCCTCGAAACCAGGCTCCTGCGCCTCGCCGAGGGCTGCGGCGTCACCCGCGAGGACTTTCTCAAGAATTACCAGAATTCCGAGCTCGATCCGAAGTGGCTGCTGCGCGTATCGAAGCTTGGCGGGCGCGGCTGGAAGGATTTTGTCGCCAGCGCCAAAGAAGCGATCAAGGAACTCCTGAACGAGATCCACGGTCTCGCGACGGAAACCGGGCTCGAAATCCAGGAATTCCGCAAGATCGTCCATATGGTGCAGAAGGGCGAGCGCGAAGCGCGTCAGGCCAAGAAGGAAATGGTCGAGGCCAATCTTCGCCTCGTCATCTCCATCGCCAAGAAATACACCAACCGGGGCCTGCAATTCCTCGATCTCAACCAGGAAGGCAATATCGGCCTCATGAAAGCCGTCGATAAATTCGAATACCGGCGCGGCTACAAATTCTCGACTTATGC
>JBKQMI010000231.1:0-2751 GCA_052146775.1 Methylocella sp.
TCCACAGCACCTGCGGCACATTCAGCAAAAGCGACAGGACATAGGTCAAGAGCGTCGCGACGGTCACCCGCACCGCGAGGCGCAGCTCGACGCGATGGGTCCGGTAGGCGGTCAGCAACCAGAGCCAGGCTTTTGCGTAAGGTTTCGACGGAGCTTGCGAGATTGCGTTCATTCCATCAGGAGGTTCGGCCGGAACGTAAGGGCGGGTCAGGGTAATGGAGCCGGCCCGAAAAGAACATCCTTCTCCGACGCGCCCGAACGATTCGTCAAAAGGCCTCCGACATCGCGACGACGTCCGCCCACGCCCGCGCCCGGCGGGGCCAGGCGAAATCGCGGTTCCATGGCAGGTGGCCAAAGAGGATCGTCGGGACCCCGGCGTCGGCGGCGCGCTTGATCTGCCGCGCGTTGTCGTCGATCAGCAACCTTGCGCCGACCGCGCGTAGCGCCTTCACCTTGTCCGGATGATGTCCGACCGAATGGACCGCCGCAAAGACGCCGGGGAAGAGGCGCTCGACCCGCGCATTGGTCACCGCCGCCGCCTCCGGTTTGCGGGCGGTGACGACGACAAGCTCGAATCCGGCCTCCTTCAGGCTGCGGCAGGCTTCGGGCGCGCCGGCCACGGCGGCGATTTTCCGATGCGCCTCAGCATCATAAAACCCGTTGACGATCTCGCTTGTCTGTTTCTCGTCCGCGCCGAGCTGATAGGTTGCGAGCCGCGCCTCGTCGACTCGATAGCCGCGGCTCTCCTCGATCCAGTCAAGCAGGGTTGCGATGGTGTCGACAAGCGTGTCGTCGAGGTCGAGGGCGATCGTCTTCATCAGGCTTCCTTTAAGGACACTTTCGAGCGAAGCGGAAGCCGGCTCGCGTAAAGAAAATGCGACAAAACCAAAAAGTTGAGCTGTTTCCCGGGTCCGTTGGATCGAAAAGCGCTCTCGCCGGCCCCGGTGAAATTGTGCCGCCTTCCGATAACGCGCTTCGCTGAACAGGATGATGACATAATGGCGACAGGGAAAACAACGGACGCGCATGCGGCGCCCCCGCGCCTGATCGTGACGTTCGCCGCGCGGGGGCGGCTGCAGGCCGCAGGGGAGGGGATGTGGAACCGGCTTTGAGTTGAAGCCTGCGCCGGAAAAAGGGTGTAAAAGATAGTCGCCACGACAGCCAAAGCGGCTTCGGGGGACGGCGCAGGTTTCGGTTCTCGCCGAGGTTGTGCGATGCTTTCGCACCAGCCAACGGGCGGCGCCGGCGTCGGACGGTTCATTCGAACGAAAGCGATCTGCAATGCTTGGCATCAGCGCCCTTGATCTCGCCCGCATCCAGTTCGGCTTCACGGTCTCCTTCCACATCATCTTTCCCGCCATCACCATCGGGCTCGCCAGCTACCTCGCGGTGCTGGAGGGGCTGTGGTTGTGGCGGAAAGACAGGGTTTACCGCGATCTCTACCATTTCTGGGTGAAGATCTTCGCCGTGACCTTCGCCATGGGCGTCGTCTCCGGCCTCGTCATGGCCTATCAGTTCGGCACCAACTGGAGCTATTTCTCTTATGTCGGCGGCGGAATCACCGGCCCCTTGCTCGCCTATGAGGTGTTGACCGCCTTCTTTCTCGAAGCCGGCTTTCTCGGCGTCGCCCTGTTCGGCTGGAACAAGGTCGGGCCGGAGCTGCATTTTTTCGCCACCCTGATGGTGGCGCTCGGCACGCTCGTGTCGGCGACGTGGATTCTGGCCTCAAACAGTTGGATGCAGACTCCCGCGGGCTTTGAGATCCAGGGCGGGCGCGTCATTCCGGTCGACTGGCTGGCGGTGATCTTCAACCCCTCCTTTCCCTATCGCCTCATCCACATGACGATCGCCGCTTATCTTGCGACGGCGCTGTTCGTCGGCGCCTCCGGCGCCTGGCATCTCCTCAAGGGGAACAACACCGCGCGGGTGCGCACCATGCTTTCGATGGCGATGTGGATGGCGGTCGTCGTCGCGCCGATCCAGATCGAGGCGGGCGATCAGCACGGCCTCAACACGCTGCAATATCAGCCCGAGAAAATCGCCGCGATCGAGGGTCACTGGCGCAACAAGCCGGGCGAGGCCGTGCCGCTCATCCTGTTCGGCTGGCCCGATATGGCGACCGAGACGACCAAATACGCGCTCGAAGTTCCCCATCTCGGCAGCGTCATCCTGACCCACACATGGGATGGCCAGTTTCGCGGCCTCGCCGATTTTCCCGCCGCCGACCGGCCCGATTCGACGGTGGTGTTCTGGACCTTCCGGATCATGGTCGGGCTCGCCTTCCTGATGCTCGCCCTCGGCCTCTGGAGCCTCTGGCTCCGCCTGCGCGGCGACCTCTATGATTCGCGCCTGTTCCTTCGTTTCGCGCTGCTGATGGGTCCTTCCGGCATCCTCGCCATCCTCGCTGGATGGTTTACGACGGAGATCGGCCGCCAGCCCTGGGTCGTCTATGGCGTCATGCGCACCAGCGACGCCGTCTCCAACCATTCGGCGCTGGCGCTCACAATCTCGCTCGCTGTTTTCGTCGCAATGTATTTCATCGTCTTCGGCACCGGCGTTTTCTACATTCTAAAACTCGGCGCCGTCGGGCCGCTGGATAACGGGCCGGAACAACCGCGCCGCGAGATCGACCTCAGCGGCGACGCGCCGCTCAACGCGCGCCCCTCGCGTCCGCTTTCGGCCGCGCCTGACGCTGGCACTGCGATCTAAGGAGACTGACCGATGGGCATCGATCTTCCGATCATCTGGGCA